>NZ_CALINL010000260.1 GCF_938045225.1 uncultured Campylobacter sp. | reverse complement strand
GTGAGCCAAGAAGCTGACGCGCGGATCGCTGTGAAACAGTTTTTGCAAACCGGCACGAAAAATCTGATCTTGACCTCGCCAGGCGGCAGCAGAGATAGCACTGGCTGCGAGCTTTGGACGAACTCGCCCGTTTTATAAAATATATCTTCGACGAGTCCGGATTTTGGCGCTAGGACGGCGGTTTGCTCTAGCCTGCACCGCGCGGCGCGCTCGTTAGCTTTGGCCGCTTGTATTTTTGCTTTTAGGCTTGTTATCTGCTCGCTTCTAGCGGGCAAATTTGCGATTTTTAGCGCGGCGTTTAGCTCGCTAACTAGGGCGTTTGCGCGGTCAAATTCCGCCTTTGCTGCGTCGAAATCTTTTTGTGAAACGGCATGTTTGGCCAGCAGCGACTTCGCGCGTTCGTAGTTAGCCTCCGCGATCCAAAGCGTGGCCTTTGCTTGTTTTAGCTCGGCACCTATCCGCTCGAGCTCCTCGTGGCGCTTGCCAGTGCTAAGGTCGGCTAGCTCGGCTTCCAGAGCGCTCACGTTAGCCTTTGCGGCGTCTAAATTTGCCAGCGCTTCGGCGCTCTCAAGCGCAAAAAGCGGCTCGCCCTCTTGGACGACGGCGCCCTCTTTGACGCTTAAATTTACGATCCGTCCGCTAACGCTAGGCGCGACGTAAAGATAATCTCCCTCGACGTAGCCGTTAAAAAATGCGCTCCCCTTCTCGTCCGCGCAGCCTGCAAAAATCAGGATAAAAAAGGCAAAAAACGCGTAAAATTTGCTCAAATTTAAACCCATTTCGCCTCCTTAAAGCCGCTATTTCATTAGCATTATACTCCGCTTTGGTTAAATTTGGCTACATTTTAGGATGCTGCGCGGTACTCGAAAAGGAAATATTTTCAGCGTGTAGGCTTCGGATAGTGCGGTAGAAGCGGCGATTTTTTATCTCTTTTTAGGAAAGAGTAATTTAAATTTGGAGCAAATCTATACGGCGATTTAGTATTTTTCGCGTTTGAAATTTTCCAGATGCGCTTTATAAGCACCATAAAAACGGCAACTCAAAAAAGAGGATAAAAAATATCCGCTTTAAGCTTTCTTTGAAGAGTAAGATTATATAATTCCCATTTTAACGATAGTAGTTATTAATATTAAATATTAAGGAGAGGAAATGAAAAAAATCATTTCAGGTGCGCTGGCTGCGTCATTGCTGGCTGCTTCGGCATTTGCTTTTAGTGTAGATGGCAACCCTAGCGTCAAATTCGTTGGTTATAAGTTAGCTAACAAAACAGCCGTCGAGGGTACGTTTAAAGATCTTGGCTTTAAAAGCGCGGAAAACGCAAATTTTGCTGATTTTCTAAAAACCTTTGAGTTTAACATCGATCCTAAAAATATCGATACAAAGTTGCCCGATCGCGACAAACGCATCGGTATGATCTTTGACAGCAACGCAATAATGGCTAAAATTGTATCCGTAAGCGGCGACGAAAAAGCGGGCGAAGCTGAAGTCGAAGTTAGCGTAAAAGGAAACTCAAAGTCTTACAAAACGCAGTATACGGTGGAAGATGGTAAACTAAAGGCTAAAATCGGCATTGATTTGTTGGCTGATTTGAAACTCAATGAGACATTTGAAAAATACGCGGCTTCAGCCAAGCCTTTTCATGGTGGCAAAAGCTATCCGGATGTAGAAATTTCACTCGAAGCTAAAATAAAATAATCCTTAAATTCGGCGCTTAAAGATCTGCTTGCGCCGAATTTTCTGCTTTATTATTATTTTTTATTCCGTAATGCCGAAAAATCGCCGACTTAAGATATAATGGGGCTAAAAATTTAATCCAAGGTAAAATATGACGACGAAAGAAAATAAAAAAGGGGCGGTAAGCGCGCTATTTTTGGCGGTTGCGCTGTTTGCGGCGGGGTGCGCGGAGTATTTTTATTACGGCATAGGCGGGACGGGAGTTTTTACGATGGTCGTTGCCGTGATCTGCGCCGTTTTTTGCGTGAAAAAGATATTTCAAGTTAGCTTTTTAAGCATCGATGACGACGGGTTTTTGGTGCAAAAGGGCGGCAAGAACGCCAAATTTTACTTTAAAGATATCGAAGAAATCGGCGTTCGCATGGTAGACTCTAAACGCAAAATCGACGTTTTAAACGTGAGATTTAAAAGAGGCAAACTAGACCGCGACGCAGCTGATGGCCTCATGCAGCCTATCGGTGACGACGATGCCGTGATATACGATAAATACGAGCTTTCAAAGCACGAGGTTTTTAAAATTTTAAAGCAGAAATTTGAGGCGCTAAACGCACAAAAAAGCGAAAATAAGAAAAAGTAAAATTTACGCGAACGCAAAAAAGGGCCGCCGTGAAAGAGGAGTTTGAAATAGCCCGTAAAAAGGTCGCAATCTACCGCATAGGAGCGCAAAATTTGACGCAAAAGGCGGATGATGGCGGTTTGCAAAACGCAGGCGCGCCGATAGTATTTTATAACGCGTTTGCCAACGAAGCGGACGAGATCGTGCGAGCTTTAAGTGAGCTTGGCGGCGTAAATCTCACGCTCGCGGCAGTGGGCGGACTAGAGTGGAACTCCGAAATGACGCCCTGGCCGATGCCTGCTCTTTTTAAGAAAGAGGCGCCTTTTGAGGGTAGGGCGGATGAATACCTGCAAACTCTAACGCAGCAGATCGCACCTGCCGTGCTGGCAAGAACGGGCGATGCGGCGTGGCTTGGGATCGCCGGATACTCGCTAGGCGGGCTTTTCGCGCTTTATTCGCTTTATAAAACGCCTATGTTTACGCGCGTCGCTAGCGTTTCGGGCTCGCTTTGGTATAAGGATTTTCGCGAGTTTGCGCTGGGCTCGCATCTTGCGGGTAAGCTTGAGCGCGCGTATCTCTCGATCGGCGACCGCGAGAGTATGAGCAAAAACGAATACCTAAAAACGGCGCTAGAGGCCACGCGCGATATTGCCGCGCACTTTGAGAGTTTGGGCGTCGGAAGCAAATTTGAGCTAAATCCAGGCAATCACTACGCAGACGAGATAGGACGCACAGTAAAGGCGCTAACGTGGCTGGTTGGCAGCTAAATTTAGCTATAAATATACTCCAAAATTATCGTCAAATTTAAAAATTTAGCCGCAACAGAAGTTAAGATGGCGGGCTAAATTTGCTAACGGACGGAGTTAAATTTAAATTATAAATTTGAACACACTATAATAAGGCAAAGTATCGCTAGATGGATCGTGGTCGCAACTGCTAACAAAAGCAACGAAATTTATAAAAATTTGGTGCAGGATTTTTCTCTTAGACGAAGCGAAATTTCTACTTCGCTTCGCTCGTAGCTGCAAGCAGAAGATTTTTAAGTGGAGCATGTATATTAAAATTTAAATACCACAAACCCACAGGCAAAGTGTCGTGAGATGGATTTTGGGGTTGCGAAGAAATTTTCATCCCAAGACTAGACATATAGTCTGTCGAAGGGTGAAAATTTCAAGCTCCGCAAAATACACTTACGAGACAAGCCTAAATTTAGACTTCATACCTCTCACCAGGCTTCATTTCGATGATCTCCCACGGCAACCCCTGCTTATTTAGCTCGTCCATGAAAGGCTTGGCGTCGAAATTTTCCATATTAAAGACGCCCTTGCCGCTCCAAATGCCCTTCGCGACCATCATCGAGCCGATCATCGCTGGCACGCCTGTAGTGTAGCTAACAGCCTGCGCGCCCGTCTCGGCGTAGCAAGCCTCATGATCGCAGACGTTGTAGATATAAACCTGGCGCTCTTTGCCGTCTTTTAGACCGCGGATTACGCAGCCGATGTTGGTTTTGCCCTTCGTGCGAGGGCCTAGCGACGCAGGATCAGGCAAAAGCGTCTTTAAAAACTGGATCGGCACGATCTTTACGCCGTTGTGCTCGACCTCATCGATGCGTAGCATGCCGACGTTTTCTAGGCATTTCATGTGAGTTAGGTAGCTCTGTCCAAATGTCATAAAAAAGCGAATTCTCTTTAGCCCTTTGATGTTTTTTACCAAGCTTTCAAGCTCCTCGTGGTAGAGCAAGTAGCTATCTTTGACGCCAACTTTGGGGTAATCCCATTTGAACATTATTTCCATCGGCTCAGTCTCTTTCCACTCGCCGCGTTCCCAGTAGCGGCCTTTTGCGCTCACTTCGCGCAGGTTTATTTCTGGGTTGAAATTCGTCGCAAACGGATATCCGTGATCGCCCGCGTTGCAGTCCAGGATGTCGATCTCGTGGATCTCGTCAAAGAGATTTTGCTGTGCGTAGGCGCAAAATACGTTCGTCACGCCCGGGTCAAAGCCGCTTCCCAGCAGCGCCATCGTGTTTGCGGCTTTAAACTCGCCGTCCTTCGCCCACTGCAGCTTGTACTCAAATTTCGCCGTGTCGGGGTGCTCGTAGTTTGCGGTGTCAATGTAAGGTATGCCAGCCTTTACGCAAGCGTCCATGAGCGTTAGGTCCTGGTACGGCAGCGCGACGTTTAGCAGTAGCTCGGCGCCCGTTTTTTTGATGAGCGCTACCACTGCGTCGGTGTCGTCCGCGTCGATCTGGGCGGTATCGATAGCGACGCCTAGGCGATCTTTGATAAACTTAGCGATCGCGTCGCACTTGCTTTTGGTGCGGCTTGCAAGGGTGATCTTGCTGAAAACGTCTGCGTTCATCGCGCATTTTACGGTCGCGACTTGGCTCACGCCGCCCGCGCCTATGATTAAGATATTTGACATTTTGGCTCCTTTAAATTTTAGTGATTTTATCCAAAGCTTATATAAAATTTGCTTTTAGTCGTCACAATAGCGCGAAATTTTAAAGGAATTTTATGCGTAAAATTTTAATTTTTCTGCTTCCGATTTGGCTATTTGGGACGAGCTGCGAAGAGGCGATGCAGCGTAGTATAGATGAGTTTATAAAGCCTGATCTCGATGCTGCAGCTACGGCGATAGCCGGCGAAAAAGCCGCTCAAATTTGCCTGGCTCAGTACGGCGAAGAGCACGAAAACACTATAATGGCGCTAAATAACGCAGGCACGTTTTTTATGCTAGCAAACGAGCCGAAAAAGGCGCTTGAGGCCTATGAGCGTTCGCTAAAAATTTTATAAAAAGGGCTCGGTAAAGAGCACAAAGGGCTAGCAAAGTCCTATTACGGCGTGGCTAGCGCGCAGTCGGCGCTGGGGCGATACGATGAGGCGATAGCGAATTTCGGCTCGGCGATCAGACACTATGAGCTTGGCGGCGAGAATGTGCAAAAGGATCTCATGAGCTGCTACGCGGGGCTAGGCGATATGCTCTATAAAATGGGTGATTTTGGTGGCGCATACGTAAAACACGCCGTTGCGTTTAGGATTTGCGAAGAGGTTTTTGGCGCAGACGGCGTAAATTTGCTACGCGCGAAGTACTATGCGCTGATGGCTGGCGATCTGGCGGGACTTGGCAATAAAAAAGGAGCGCTGCAAAACTACGAAAAAGCCCTTAAAGTCGTGAATAAAATTTTAGAAAAAAGCAACGATAAACACGCAAAAAGCCTAAAAGCAGAGGTGGAGACAAAGATAAAAGAGTTGTAAATTTGGCGATTAGATCTTGAGGCGGGCCAAATTTACGGCTCAAATTTGACTAAGTCGTCGTTACTCGGCATTTAACCGCTTTGCCAAATTTGCCGCGCACGCAAACGCAAAATGCAGATTGTATCCGCCGAGCATCCCCGTCACGTTTAAGACTTCGCCAATAAAGTAAAGCCCGCGAGTGCCGTTGTGGCAGCAGTTTGCGTCTAGCGCGTCCGTATCTGCGCCGCCTTTTGTGACTTCGGCTCGCTCGAAGCCAAACGTGCCCGCAGGCGCAAATTTATAATCAAATAGCCGCGAGATTTTCGCCGTTTCGTCCGCTTTGTACTCGCCGTAAGGTTTGTCGTTAAGCCCCGCCGCATGCAGAAACTCGAGCGTAAATCGCCTAGGCAGGGGCAAGATAGTGCTGAGCTGTTTTTTGCTTTTTTGCGCGGTTTCGATGCTAAAATTCGGGCAAAAATTTATCGCCATCAAGCCTTTTTGCCAAAAAAGCGAAGCGTTTAGCACGGCCGGGCCGCTTATGCCTTTGTGGGTAAAAAGTATGTCTCCTGCAAATTTGCGCGGCATATTTGACTCGCGGTTTGAGGCGTTTTTATTTGCGAAAACTACGCTAATCTCGGCAGGAAAGCAAACTCCGCTTAGATTTTTAAACCAAAACTCCTCTTTTTGCACGGTAAATCCCACGAGCGCCGGAGCTGGCGTGGCGACACTGATGCCGAAGCTTTGCGCTATTTCGTAGCCGATGTCGCTAGCGCCCAGGCTTTTGTAGCTTAGTCCACCGCTAGCTATGACGAGATTTTTAGCGTAAAATTTATCGCCGTTTTCGGCGAGCACTTCAAAAATTTCGTTTAAATTTTGCTCGGCGTAATCAAATTTCGTCTCAAAATCCGTCAAATTTTCACCGCGATTTTGTGCGGGAAAAACGTCTAAAATTTGGCCGTTTTCATCGGTCAAAATTTTTCTAGCGCTTTTCACGCAAACGCCGCAAAATATTTGCGCTCCGCTTTGTCTAGCGCGCTTTAAAAGCACGCCCAAAACGTCCTTTGCGCCGCTTTCGCAGAAAAATTGATTTTGCTTTTGCTCGTTAAATTTTAGCTCGCCGAAAAAATTTAAAACGTCTTTGAAGTCTAGGTTTTTTAGGATATTTTTCACGAAATTTGCGTCACCGAGGTAGTTTGACGCGTCGATACGGCGGTTTGTGACGTTGCACCTGCCTCCGCCGCTAGCTAATATTTTCTTACCAGGAGTTGCGTTTTTTTCGAGTACGGCGACGCTTTTACCGCGTAAATTCGCCGCCAAAAATAGCCCTGCCGCGCCCGCTCCGATTATCAAAACGTCGTAAATTTTGCAAATTTTAGACATCATAAAACCTCAAAATTTACCCGCGGCAAAGCCATCTAAAATCAAAAGCTATTTTTTAGCGCTAGGAATTTTTGCTCTTGCGCTTCGTCTAGTTTCATTTTTTCGTTGCGATTTACGAAAAGCTTAAATATCACGTTGTGATCCGCGTCGTAAAAGTGCAGGCTGTGCCCGAGAAATCCCATAAATTTAGTGCTCACAAAGCCGATGCTGGAGATTGATTCTTCTTTTAGGTGGCCGCCCAAAAAGCCTGTTTTATCGGTGAAATTTAAAAATCCTCTCGCTTTTTTAGGCATAGGTACGCTCACTTTGATCTCGATGATAAACTCAGGCGTATTTTTGATGAAAAGCATCTCGCCCCAAGTGCTGACTTCTTCAAAAATTTTCATCAAATTTTCTGCGCTGACTTCCTTAAATTCGTCATTGCCGCGGTACTGCAAGATTTCGTATTCGCGTACGTTTAGCTGTTTGGCCGCATCGTAAACGGACATCTTTTTATCCTCGAAAAGCTCGTCGATTTGTTTTTTTAGATCGCTCATTTTTGTCCTTTTTTGAAATTAGATTTTGATAATAGTATTTAAAAATAGCTAAAAATCGGCTAAATTTACATGACAGGCGTCGTTACGTTATTAAACGGCGCGCGAGCTGAAGTTTAGGCGTTTTGCGAGGGGTGGATTCGGTAAATTTACCGTCCGTAAAAGTCCGCTAAACGCCTAAAATTTGCTTTATCTCGGCCTCGTTAGTGAGCTCGGAGTTGTATTTTACGACGAGATTTTGAGCGTTTTTGTAGCACTCCACGACGCCTTTTTGCTTTTCGATCTCGGCTAGATCGGCATCCGTGCTTGACGGCAGATAGATGTTTTTAAAGATATTTGGATTATCTAGCCATTTTAGCGCGATCAGCCACACGACGCAAAGTGCCGTCACGACGGCGGAAAGCGCGCTAAGACCGTAAAATTTAAGCAAAGTACCGCCGCCGATACCGCCGATAAAGCTTCCCATGTAGCCAAAGGCGTTAAAGATGCCTAAAACCGCGCCTTTTTGGCTTACT
>NZ_CALINL010000259.1 GCF_938045225.1 uncultured Campylobacter sp. | reverse complement strand
TCTGCCAAATGTGCCGTTTTCGCCCAAAATTTCACTGTTATATGCAAATTTAACATCCCAGCCTAGCTTGTCATGGAGTAAATTTCCGGCGCTCTCTTGCACTAAAATATTTTCGGAATAATCATAACTCATAGATATCTCCTTATACTTCTATCTCACCACTCATAAGCTTTGGTAACAAGCGGTCACGAGCTTGAATGGATAGAAAAATTTGCCTATTTATAAAACTAATTTTTTCAAATATTGCTATTGTTATTTTTCTAAATTCCATTAATACTTTTTCAGTTGGAATCAACAATTCCATAGAATTAATTTCTCTTGCATTAACGTGTTGTTGACAAGCTCCTTTTTGCATTGCATAGATATCATCTTGTCTATATTTTAAATAGCAGTATACAAAGTACAAATCACTGGTCTCATTGGTATCAAGAAAAGAACAATCAGACGCCCATATAGATTGATAATATAATCTTACAAATCCTGCATTGCCAGAAGCGCTTACTGTGATAACTGGGGAAGCCGTATTTGATTTATTATGATAATACGCAGGCTCTTTTCCTCCTGCTACAACAGGAATATCGCCTTTATGTGCTTGTGCTCTTGTAATTGTTTTTCCGCGTTTAAATACTGCAATATCTCCAAGCGTACCTTTTCTCCACCCCTCAGGGATGCCGTCGATAAATTTGGCATTCTCATATCCTGGAAAGCAAAAATCAACAAACCACTCTTTATACAGACGCTGCGCCGCCTCTTCAAGAAGCTTGATCTGCTTTTGATTATTTTCGATCAGATCGTCATATGCCTGCAAGATATCTACTATCTTCTTTTGTTTTTTTATACATGGCAAAAATATTGGGATTGAATTAAATGCTCCATGTGGCAAATCTGGCTGAGCCGCCCCAGTAGCCCTACTTATTGCTTCTTCATAAAATGCTTTTTCCTGAAGAGCATAGAAAATAAATTCTTGTAGCAAAAGCTCATTATCTTTTGTTGTTACCGTAAAACAGTTATTATGAACTACACCTCGTTGTCCCCTGAATACCAATCCAACTTGTCCGGTTCTTGTAAAAATAACATCATCTTCCTTAGCGATAAATTTATCTGGAATTGTATCTTTAACATAAATACTAAAGTTGCCATCTTTCATATCGCCAATACGAAGAAGATGCAACGATGTCGGTTCTGTTGATATGTGATGATTTGTTTTTTTATTAATTGCAAATCCTTGGCGCAATATAACCAAATCACCTATTTTTATTTTCTCATATTTCACAACCCCATCTCCTTTAAATTTTGCGAGATGGTATCCATGAGTAAATTTGACTCGGCTTGCAAAGATAAAAGCTCGCGGTGTATCTCTATCATACGCTCTTCAAAATCCACTCCGTCATCTTCTACCGGGGCAACGCCCACATAAGCTCCAGGAGTGAGCGACCAGCCCTTTTCCTCTATGCTGACACCCTCATCCTCTCCTTGCGCCGTTTTAGTCGTATAGGCGACTTTACAAAGACCAAGCACATCTTGATATACGCCATCTTTAAATTTCTCGTAAAGCCAGTTTGCCTCTCTGGCCGTAGTGAGCTTTTCGCTAAATTTGGCAAGCCGTGCGTCATACTCCTCTTGCACTCTCTTCTTTTCTCGTTTTTGGGCTGCTTCTACCGCCTCTTTTGCTTTTGCTCTAAGAGAATTTATCTCTTGTGATATTTCATGAATTTGTTCGCTAAAAGGCTTGGTGCTTGCAAGAGCAACTTTATACTCATCAAGCAAGGCTCTATACTTATCTATCTCGCCGCGGTATAGCCATACGATGGCATTGATATTTTTTAGCTGCCAATAAGACCATTCGTTTAAAGTGCGATCAACCACGGTGTAGTAGTTTCTAGCGTCTATAAAAAGCACTTTGTTTTTAGTCTCGTTTGACTTGTTTTTATCAAAAAACCAAAGAGAGCAAGGAAGGGAGAGCGTGTAAAAGAAGTTATTTCCTACGCTGATCATCGCATCAACATCGCCTGTTTTTACAAGACTTTCTCTTATATCTTTATCTTTGCCGCCGCTATCCGTGGCTGAAGATGCCATGACAAAGCCTGCACGGCCTTTTTCGTTTAAGTAGCTATAAAAGTAAGATATCCAAAGGTAGTTTGCGTTTCCTACCTCTTTATTTTTATTTACGCTTGGCATGCCAAAAGGCAGGCGTTTTGCGCTTTCGCAAGACTCGGCTTTTACCTTATCGACGTTAAAAGGGGGATTTGCCATAACGTAGTCGCAGCGGCCGTCTAGGTTGTGAGCGTCGCTATAAAAGCTGTTTGCTTCATCTCCGGACTTGATAACGCCGGTAAGTCCATGCACCGCCATGTTCATCAAGCAAAGCTGTGCGTTGTACTCGACCTTTTCTTGGCCGTAAAAGGTCATCATGCTATTTGCGTTCATGCCAGCTGCATTTACAAAATCCCCAGACTGGATAAACATACCGCCAGAGCCGCACGCAGGATCAAAAAGTATGCCGCTTTTTGGCTCTATGATATTTACTATCATCTTTACAAGCGATTTTGGCGTAAAGAAAACACCATCATCAGAGGCTATACTTTTGGCAAATTTATTTAAGAAATACTCGTAAATTCTACCGATGATATCTCCGCCGATCTCATCAAGGGCTGAGTTGTTAAATATGCGCAAAAGCTCGGATAAAATTTCGTCTGAAAAATCAGCATAGCTTTTTGGTAGTACGCCGATGAGCTGTTCGCTCTGATCTTCGATCAATGACATGGCGTTGTTTACGACTTCGCCTAGGCTTGTCATGATGTGGTTGTCTTTATTGACAAGATTTGCCGATGAGATATCTTGAGGTAAATTTAGCAGATAGTCATACTGAGCTTCTTTTGGAAGATAGAGCGCGCTCTTTGCCGCAAAGTCGCTCGCCTCAACAGGCATAACTCTGCCGCCGCGAGACGGGCGATCTTTTAAAATTTCAGCCTCTACCAGAGCGTATCGCAAAAAGATAAGACCAAGCATTGGCACGTAGTATTGATACGATGTGAGGTTTGAGCCTGAGCGTAAAAGGTCCGCCGACTCCCAGAGGTCGTTTTCTAGCTTTCTAATGTTTATCATCTTTTCTCCGTTATGTAGTTAAATCATATCGCTCAATTAAAGCGTGGTTAAATTTGATTAATTATATGAAATACTATAAATTCATTAAAAAACGGCAAATATTCCAATCCCTTTTAGTTGCTTGCGCATGCATGATTGATTAATATTTATAGTTTATTTGCTATTCTACCATTTTGCTTATGGATTATTGCTTATGATGGAATAAATATTATGTGGCTCGTTAGTAGTGAAAACTACTTTATTGAGACTATCCATAGCTAAAAAATTTTACTGAGCACATTTTGCTTGGCGGCAGAAAAATGGCTCATGGGACGGTTTTTTTATCGTATTACGCAAATCGTGCATATGTATAAGATTATATTAAGGCTACAAGATAAATCAATTATCATTGGAAGTAGCAAAACTTTACTAGTAAGAATGTGGATAGAAAAGGGCGTAGAACGAGCATCAAAAAAAATCGTCCAAAACGAGCTAAAAAACTAAGCAAATGAAGCGAATAAAAGTAGCAGGGTAGGGGCATCTAGCACGGCTTTATGCTTTTTAGATGCCTTGTTTTTTATAAAATGTATATTAGCCGTTAACATATTTTTGTGTATTAAAAGCATTTGAGATATTTTTAAAAATCTCCAAATTCGGCGTCTATTGCTTCTTGCCTTTTTGTATGCGACTTAATGGCATCTTCTAATTTCATAACCCAAAAAACAGCCTTATTGGAAATAGGGGCTTCAAATGGATTGCCATACATTGCGCTAATTGCATTAAACGCCTCATCTCCTTGAACACAATCTACTGCAATGCTACCTAAATACGGATAGGTCAACACGCCAGGATCAACCAGATCAAAAACATTGGTTAATTTTATGGTTGGAAAATTTTCTTTCATAAAATTTAAAAAATAGTTTCTTGATTCATTATCTATGTATTTTTTATCAAAATTATCAAATTGATCGTCTTCTGGGTGCTTTCCAAATGCACATATATCATTGTATCTAGTATGAAAGACTAACCAAAAACCAAACTCCTTATCTCTTTGTATTATATATTCCTCTATCGTAGGTAGTGCCAATGCCATATTTACTCCTTAAAAAATTTAA
>NZ_CALINL010000258.1 GCF_938045225.1 uncultured Campylobacter sp. | reverse complement strand
TGGAAAAGGGACTAAGCCTAATCAATGCAGGGCATTACGGCTTGGAGCATTTCTTTGTACCTTATATGAGCGGTTTAATCCGCCGACATTTTCCGGAGATAGAGATTGTGGAAGAAGAAATCCGATTTCCGGGGAAAATATGCTAAGATTAGCCGATAGTATGTCTATACAATATAAAAATACGGAAATACAATGAAAATAGTAAGCGGAAAGGAATAGAAAGGAGTGCAGTATGCAGGTGACATCCAAGGGAAAAAGCATCGAAGTGGAAAAGGGGAGTCGATTTCAGGACATAGTGCCTCTTTTCCAAGAGCAGAATCAGTACCCTCTACTTTTGGCCAAGGTGGGAAGTAAGATATATGAGCTGCATAAGAAGGTGCCGGAAGAGGACTGCGAGATTGAATGGATAACAATCCAAAATCGCATCGGTTTACAGAGCTATCAGCGTTCCGCTGTTTTTATGCTTTTAAAGGCTTTTTTTCATCACTGTAAAGGAGTGAAGGACTTTAATGTAACAATTGATTACACACTTGGCGGCGGATTTTACGGCGAGCTGCCCTACGGACTAGAGCGCAACGAGCCGAATCTAAAAAACCTAAAAGACGCCTCGCTCGTTAGCTTTAGCGGCGATAAGCTCTTTGGCTCCGTGCAGTGCGGCATAATCCTAGGTAAACGCGAGCTCATCGCAAAGCTAAAGAAAAATCAGCTATTAAGAATGCTGCGCGTGGATAAGGTGATCATATCGCTACTGGCCGAGAGCGTCAAAGCCTACGCAAACCGCGAATTTGAGCTTATCACGACGGTAAAGCAGCTCTATAAAAGCGTGGACGATCTTGAAAACACGGCAAATTTTATAAACTCGCAGCTAAAAACTCCGCTTGAAATCGTGCGCACGACGACTTTCGTAGGCGGCGGCACTATGCCAAACAAACGCATACCTAGCGTCGCGCTGGCTGTCAAAGGAAACGCGAACGAGAACGAGGCTAAATTTAGGAAAAATCTCGTGATCGGGCGCATCGAGGAGGGCAAATTTCTGCTTGATCTTCGCAGCGTACTAGACGCGGACGTGCAAAATTTGATAGAAAAAATCAACGAAACGGATGAAAAATGAGCTTAATAATAGGAACGGCCGGGCACATCGACCACGGCAAAACGGCGCTGATAAAGGAACTAAACGGCTTTGAGGGCGACAGGCTAGAGGAGGAGCAAAAGCGCGGGATCACGATCGATCTTAGCTTTTCAAATTTGAGCAAAAACGGCGAAAATATCGCATTTATCGACGTGCCGGGGCATGAAAATTTGATCAAAACGATGATCAGCGGCGCGTACGGATTTGACGCGTGCCTTTTTGTCGTGGCGGCAAACGACGGTCTAATGCCGCAGTCTCTGGAGCATTTGGAGGTTTTAAACATCCTTGGCGTTCGCTCACTCATCGTCGCGCTAACTAAATGCGACCTAGCGAGCGCAGAGCTAATAGAGCAGCGAAAAGGCGAAATTTACTCCGCCGCGCAAAACTACAAAAATCTGCAAATTTTGGAGATTTTCCCGGTTAGTATCAAAGATAGCGCGAGTATCGACGAGCTGCGAAATTATCTTTTCACGCTAAAGGCGGCCAACCGCGAGCAAGAGGGGGTTTTTAGATACTACATCGACCGCGTTTTTAGCCTAAAAGGTATCGGAAACGTAGTCACGGGCACCGTGATAGAGGGCAGCGTGAGCAAAAACGAGAAGCTGTTTAACTATGACGCGGGCAAAGAAGTGCAGGTGCGAAGCGTGCAGAGCCACGATACCTTCGTCGACCGCGTGGGCGTGAGTAGCCGCGTGGCGCTAAATTTGACTGGTATCGAGCTAAATGATCTAAAAAAAGGCCAGTTGCTTAGCAAAAAGGGCTTTTTTAGGGGATTTCTCGAGATAGACGCGATCGTTTTCGCTCGCGAGCTAACGCACGGCGAAAGCGTGACGTTTTGCGTCGGTGCAAAGGCCGCGCCCGCAAAAGCGCTGGTTCTTAGCGAAAAAGACGGTGGGATATTTGCGACGTTTAAATTTGAAAGGGATATGTTTTTAAAATTTGACGAGCCGTTCGTACTCATCGCAAATGGTCGCGTCATAGGCGGCGGCAGGGTACTAAACGCCGTGAGCGAGCCGATGAAAAAATCAAGCAAAATTTCGTTTTTAAACTCGCTGCTCAAAAAAGATTTCGTAAGCGCCTTTGCGATGCTAAAAGATACGCATAAAAACGGCTTTGGTATCATCTCGGCCTATCAGCGTTTCGGGCTAAATCACGAGGAGGCCGTCGCTATCGCAAAACAAACGCCAAACGTATTCGTCGATGAAAAGGCGCTAAATATATACGATCTAAGCGCGGTCGATAGGATAAAAAGCGCGGTCAAATTTATGATAGAAAAGAACGAATTTGCGGTATTTTCGGCTACGAGCATCAGCCTAAAGCTCTCATGGGCTAGCGAAAACATCGCTCAAAAGGCGCTTGATGAGCTAGAAAGCGCGGGCATGATCGCTAAAAACGACGGCGTCTACACCAAAACGGGCGTGGATATGAGCAAGCTAAAAATCAGGCTCGAGGAGAAAATTTACGAGATTTTGCAAAGCGGAAATTTAGCTCCCCTGGCGCCCTATAACATCTACGACGAGCTTGAGATCGACCGTGTTAGCGGCGATAACGCGCTAAAAAAGCTAACTGGCATCGGACGCGTGGTTAGGCTCGCGCACAATCTTTTCGTAACGTCAAAAGCCCTAAACGAGGCGCTTGCCAAACTAAAAGCCATCATCGCCGCGCAAGGATCCGTAAACGTAACAAACGCGAAAGAGGCGTTAAATTTGAGTAGAAAATACATAATCGCCTACCTCGAGCAACTCGATCTAGATCCAAATATAGTAAAAAACGGCACGGATAGAGTTTTAAAAGCGTGATTTTTTATCTATTTATAAAAAGCTAATATAATCCGCGCAAATTTTTAAAAAGGAATGAAATGAAAAAAATAGTTTTGTCGCTAATGGCGGCCTCTGCGATGTTTGCGGCGTCAAACGAGCAAGTAGTCGGTTTTTATTCGCAGATGGTCGGCGAGGGCGTGAAAGTAAATGTAACTGAGCGCAAACCGTTAACCGACGGAATCGAAGCGGTCGTGGTAAATTTGAGCAACGGTCAAGTCAGCCAAGACGAGGTTATCTTTACTAAAGGCGACCTACTTTTCCCTGATATCATCGACCTAAAGGCGCAAAAAGCCTATTTGCAAGAGATAAAAAAGGAAATAGCGGCGAAAAATATCTCAAAAGTCTATAAAAACGAGCAAAAAGAAAATATCATCACTCTAGGAAACGACTCTAAAAAGCCGACTATCGTGATGTTTTCGGATCCCGAGTGCCCATACTGCCGCCTAGAGCTTGAAAAGATCGAAGCTACGCTAAAAGAGAGCAACGTAAAGCTAATCTTAACTCCGGTTCACGACGTTTCGTCTTTACAAAAAAGCTTTTTGATCTATAAAGACGCAGCAGGCGCAAAAACAGATAGCGACAAGATCAAAATTTTAAGAAAGTATTTTGCGGACGACTATAAGGTTGCAGACGGCGCCGTTAGCGATGCTGACGTTAAAGCGATGGATAATTTAAGACAAAAATACTCCGCAGCCGGCGTTCGCTCCGTGCCTTTCATAGTAAATTTAAGCGACCTTCAAAAATAACATCTAACGCAAATTTGAGCTAAATTTGATAAATTTGGCTCAAAACCCCAAATTTACATAAAATATACTTTTATAACTTGATATGTAGTATTGAAATTTAAGCTAAATTTCAGGTTATCTTAACTATTTATT
>NZ_CALINL010000257.1 GCF_938045225.1 uncultured Campylobacter sp. | reverse complement strand
GAAAAGCGCATGTACGATCTGGTTTGGAGCCAGCTCATCTCGATGGATAGCTTCCAGACGAACAACCTAGCCGACAACATCAACCCATACATCACCGCGCCCGAGATCAACGCCTGCCTGGCGCGCCAAGCCTACGAGGAGGCCAACCACTCCAAGTCCTACGCCGTCATGGTCGAGGCCATCTGCGACAACACCGACCTGATCTACGAGATGGAAAAGCACGACGAGGTTTTGCGCGAGAAAAACGACTACATCTCAAGCGTTTACGAGGAGCTAGCAGGCGAAGTAACGGACGAAAAGCTACTGCTAGCCATGGTGGCAAATCAAATTTTAGAGGGTATTTATTTTTACAGCGGTTTTACGGCGATCTACGCTCTGGCGCGTGCGGGCAAGATGCTAGGCAGCGCGCAGATGATCCGCTTTATCCAGCGCGACGAGATCACGCATCTGCTGCTATTTCAAAACATGATAAACAGCGTCCGCACCGAGCGCCCCGATCTTTTAACGCCCCAAACCGAGGCAAAAATTTACGATATGTTCGAGCGCGCGGGCGAGCTTGAGATCAAATGGGGCAAATATATCACGCAAAACCAGATCATGGGCTTTACCGACGACATCATCGAACAGTACATCCGCTACCTCATCGATCAGCGCCTAGTCGCCATCGGTCTAAAGCGCCGCTACAACGTTCCTCATCCGATCAAATGGGTCGATGATTTTGCTAAATTTAACGACCAAAAGTCAAATTTCTTTGAGGCAAAAGTGACAAACTATAGCAAGGGAAGCATCAGCTTTGACGACTTTTAGTCCAAATTTATGCCCTATCGTCCTAACTGCGCCGACCTGCCGGCAAAGACAAGACGAACTGCTAGAAAAAATCGCCGCCGCGCCCGAAAATTCGGTTATCCTAGCTAGCGAGCTGTGCGTGAGCGGGTATGATTTCGATGGATTTTTTAGCGGCGCAAACCGCGCGATGCTAGGCGGCTCTATCGGCAGCTTTGACGCTATACTTTTTGAAGCTCTGCAAGAAGCGCTAAGCCCTGATAAATTTCTCGGGCTCACGCACCTAACAAGCCTAAACCGCGCCAAAGGACTCGCACAAATTTCAATCACGCAGGCGCAAAGAAACGAAATTTACAACGAATTTATCCTGCTAAACAGCCAAAACGTCTTTTACACGCAAAACAAATCAAAGCTTTTTCGCCCGAATTTAGAGCACGAAATTTTTGCTGCGGGAGACGAGTCGGCGATAAAGCCTTTTGATTTTAAAGGGCTAAAAATCGGCGTTCTCATTTGCTTTGAGCTTAGATTTGCCCATCTTTGGCAGCAGCTAAAGGGCTGCGACGTCATCCTAGTACCCGCCATGTGGGGCAAGGCGCGCGAGGACGCATATCTTACGCTTTGCAAAGCTCTAGCGCTTGCTAATAGCTGCTACGTCGTGGCCGCAAGTTCGCTTGATTTAGAGTTTTCGGGCGTATTTTTGCCAGGCGGAGAATTTGCGCAAGAGGCTAAATTTGATGCAAATTTGATCCTTGAAACCAAACGAAATTTGGGGATTTTATGACCGCTCTTGAAAAATCAAAATGCACAAACATGGCCGATGAAATCGGCGATATACTCACTCTGACGCCCTCGCTTTACAAGGCTCTTTGCGACACTCCGCGCGAGATCTTTGCGCCCGTCACTCGCCACGCATACAGCCTAGACGCCCAGCCCATCGGCGGCAATCAATGGATCAGCTCGCCTCTAACGGTAGCCAAAATGACGCTAGCGCTCGAAGCCGAAGATATCGACAACGCCCTAGAGATCGGCTGCGGTAGCGGCTATCAGGCGGCGATTTTATCGCATTTGGCGCACAGGGTTTTTAGCGTCGAGCGCATCGAAAAGCTCGCAAACGAAGCCAAAAAACGCTTTGAGGCGCTTAAAATCCACAACGTCCACGTGCGATTTGACGACGGAAACGTCGGCTGGAAAAGCTACGCGCCATACGACAGGATCTTGCTTTCAGCGGCTGCACAGCAGGTACCACAGACGCTTTTTAATCAGTTAAAAAACGGCGGTATTTTAGTAGCCCCTATCAAAAAAGACGGCAAACAATTTATCGTCAAATTTACAAAGGACGCTCGCGGCGAGATAACGCAAAAAGCGCTTGACGAGTGCTTATTCGTACCGCTTTTGGGCGGGATAGAGTAGCGCGGACCATCAAATTTGACGCCGTTACTTTACGAGCGCCGCCTTTAAATTTAACTACGCAAACTCGTTTATCACGCAAATTTAGTCATACGTTAAACCTAAAACTGTATAATCACCGCACAAATTCTTAACAAGGAGCTAAAATGGCAACAGATCGCGAGTTGGTTAATTTCTCAGAGGAACACGAGCTAAATACGGTGCTAGCAAGACACGGCAAGGCTCAAAGCATCGCAAACCGCGAGGTGCTTTGCGAGCTCGGTAAAGAGTGCAAGGAAAAACTAGGTAAAAGAGTACTAACGCAAGATGAATTTGACGAGTTTTTAAAACCGGTTTTAAATCGCTTGGAGAATAAAAGAGCTTAAATTTCGGGGGACTTTCCCCGAAATTTCTTTCCAAATTTCCCGCTTTTCCAAATATGTCTGCTGTTCTCTCTTTTTCAAATTTACATCCGCGTCGTCGTTTGTAGCCGTCAATTTTAGACTATTTTGCGATAAGTATCGCGCGGCAAGCTTGCCTCGTTTAAATTTGACTTCAAATTTAAACGCCAAACAACAAAAACGTACTCAAATTTACAAACCCAAAAACCGACAAGAGCCATAAAAGCCTGGCGCGGCAAATTTGACGTTAGTATAAATTCGGAGCGGTTTAAAACAAAGCATAAAGCCAAAACCGCGCCGAATTTAACCGAGCTACGCCCTAAAAATGCACTTTAAATTTCGCCCAAAAGCTTCTGCCCGGCTCATAAAGCCTCGTGCCGTTCGGGATAGTCTCGTAGCCTGCGATACCGCCGCCGTAGCCGCCTTTTGAGTTATGATAGGCGTATTTGGCGTCGTTTAGGTTTTCCGCCGCTAGCAAGAATTGATAATTTTTGTATTTGTAGCCCGCGCTTAGCCCCAGCGTCCAAAAGCTATCGCTCTTACCCAGGTCCATGCCACCCACGTCGCCGTAGCCTTTTTGCGCGCGGTTTTGCGACGCGTTAGCGTAGAAGTCGGCTTTGACGAACCAGTCGGGCTTTTCTAAGCCGGCGCTTAGCTTAAACGCTAGAGGTGAAACCTTAGGCAGTGCATCGCCGTCTTTTAGGCCGCCCGCGTTTTTAGTCACCTTGCCGTATACGTAGGATACTCCCGCCCCTAGCCTAAACATATCGTCTAGCAGCGTAGTGCCCTCTATCTCGCCGCCGTATAGCAGGGCGTCGGTATTAAACGCATCTGAGGACATGCCCATAGGATTATATTTTAGCATGATATAATCATCCATCTTTGAGACGAAGAAATTTGCGTTTAGTTCGTAGTTTTGATCTTTTAGCACGGCGCCAAAATCCAGCTGAGTATTTCTTTCTTTACGTAGTTCTAAGTTCGCGTCCTTGTTTGTTTCCCAGTGATCGGGCAGTCTTTGTGCATGCCCTAGACCTGCGTAGAGAGTTAAATTTTGTAGATATTTTTCATATCTGAAAAAACCGGAGATTAAATTTTCTTTCCTGCTCTTATGCGTTTTTAACAGTTTTCTCTCGCCCGCATCGAGCCTAAGTCCGCCAAAAAGCCCGTAGTTGTTTTCAAGGACGTATTCGTTTTGAGTGTAGATCGTTTTATACGTTACCTTGCGCTCTTTTACGTGCGGCTTTGATACGGCTGCGTCCATTTGGGCCTTTGTTACGCCGGCTCCGCCCGTTCCAGCGCCTCTCCACTTAAATACATCCTCAGAGTACCCAGCGCCAAGATAGCTTGTTAGATTGTCGAAATTTAGCTCGCCTTCTAGTTTAAAGCCGTACATATCGCGTATCGGGTGGCTGATGCTGTATCCCTTGCCGCGTCCCGTGCCCGGCACCACCGGACGCATGGTGAAGTTGTCCATTATATGGTCGATCTGATGATAGTACGAACTTAGCCTGATCTTGTGCTCGCCGACGTCTTGTTCAAATTTGAGCCCGAAAGATTTACGGTCAAACTGCACGCCGTCCCTCATCCTGTCCGCATACGCCGCTTCGCCCTCGCCCAGATCCGCGCTTAGCTGTAAGGCAGTAGTTTCCGTGGGCGTTAGTGTGCCCACGAGTGAGACGCTATTGCGTTTATAGTGCGTATGCATTTTCTGCCCGCCGCCGCTTTTATAATCGCCGCTTTCATAGTGTCCGCCCGAGACCTCTAGGCTACCCAGCTCGTTACCCGCCGCTACGTCCGCAGTAGTCTCAAATCGCTTGAAACTACCGCCCAGCACGCTTACGTTTCCTCCAAAGCTCGGTTTTGATAGCCTTGCTATCTCTCTATCGAAAAATATACCGCCGCTAATGAGCGCACCATATCTGACGTCTTGCGGACCTTTTACGATGCGAACCGAGCTGTAGTTTTGCGCCGAGATGTAGGTGATGGGCGTATCCATTCGCATGCCGCAGCCGCCGTTTAGCGTGCTACCGTCGATCAGCACCGGCAGCCTAGCCGCCGTCTGTGAACGATAATAAACCTCGCTGCCGCCTCCGCCCTTACGCTCCATCGTAAAGCCGTTCAAATTTGAAAGCGATTTGGCGATGTCGCTGTTTTCCAGTATCGCGCCCTTGCCGACTATTTGCGCATTAGTTGGCTCGTCGAGGGCTGATTTTTGCATTTTTGACGAGACGGTAACGGGACTCAGGCTTATCGCCTCCTCGGCGCTAAGCATCAAATTTGACGCCATGGCCAGCGCCAAAACGTAAGAAATTTTCATTTTCGCTCCTGCAAAATTAATATTTAATATTGAAATTGAAGCAAAAATAAACTTAAATAAAGAACGAATATTTATGTAATGTTAATTATTTTGTGTGAAACTTAGCTCAAACCCTGATATTTCGGTCGCTTGCGTCAAGTGTGTAGAAAAGTAACTTTAACGGATTAGAATTATAAATTTAAGTAATCTCGGTTTCATCAAATTTGAGCTTAACGAAACCGAGGTTAAATTTACAAAATCTCTTTTACTAGCAGCTGCGGCGTAACCAGTCCGCGAAACGAGTTTTTCGATACCGAAAAAACGAGGTCTATGCTCTCGCCGGCATGCGGCTCGCGAGTATCTCGCAAACCGCGCTCTTGCCGCTGCCGATACTGCCCGTGACGACGATTGCGTGTTTAAATTGCGGCATTTTGCTTTTAAATTCGATATAAAACTAGAACCGAGTCGCATCTTAAATAAGACGGCACATATCAAAAATAAATTTTCACAAGACTCTAAAATTGACTCATAGATTTTAAAATTTCGTGTTTTATCCGCGAGAAATTGCCGTTTTGCGGTGCGATTTGAAAATTTATCGCATGACTTTGCCGAATTTAAGCGCAAATTTAAATGCTAATATTAAATTAAATTTATTTAGCGCATTCTTCTTGAAAAAAATCGTTTATGGCGAGAATGCTTGTATACTTCTACTTCTCTACAGTTTACCTTTTTCATTGCCTCTCTTATCGAGTCTGGCGTACCTTCTCTGAGTGCTGCTAGCATGACTTCGGGCGGCTGTTCTTCGCAGACTATCTTTTTCTCTTTATGAATAAACGTGCTAATGATATATAAGATAACGGCGACGATAGCGATAAACGTATAAAATAAAATCTTTTCGATTACTGACTGGCTAAAAATAGTTTTCTTTTTGCTAGATTTATCTTTTATTTGTTTAGATTTAGCCATAAAATTCCTGCCGAAAAATCTCTAAATTTAATCCAAGCAAAACTAGCCGAATTCACGATATCTCTTTTACCAGCAGCTGCGGCGTAACGAGTCCTCGAAACGAGTTTTTCGATACCGAAAAAACGAGGTCAATACTCTCGCCCGCATGCGGCTCGCGAGTGAAGTTAAAAAACAGCGCCTCGAGGCATTTGCCGTCTTTTTGCAGGATGAGCTTTAGGTGATTTTGCTCCCTGCCGATTAGTTTTTTGTTTTTGACGACGGCAGATTTGATCTCAAAGAGCGGGCGCGGATTTTTCTGTCCGTAGGGCTCGAAATGCTCCAAAATTTCAAGTAGCTCGAAGTCCACTTCGCCCGCCTCTATCTCACCCAAAGGCTCGTCAAACGCGCTAAATTCATGCAGGTCCATCAGCATGCACGAGCTATTTATCGCCGCCTTAAACGCTTCTAAATTCGCCGGATCTATCACGATGCCGGCAGCTCCCTTGTGCCCGCCGTAGCCCACGAGCAAATTTTCGTGGCTAGCGATGAGCGAGAGGATGTCTAGCTTGCCCACGCTTCTAGCGCTACCTTTGGCGCGGTTTTCGTCAATGCTAAAGACGATGGCGGGCTTTTTAAACTGCTTTGCTAGACGCGATGCGACGATACCGATGACGCCCTCGTGCCAGCCCCTGCCCCAAGTCACGATGATGTGTTCGTCCTCGCGCACGTCCTTTAACGAGCACTCAAAAAGCGTGCGCTCCTCCTCCTTGCGAGAGTTGTTAAAGCTTACGATGGTGTCGAGGCATTCGCAGGCGCGGTCTAAGTTTTTGGCGCGCAAAAACTCAAAAGATACGCTCGCATCGTCCATGCGGCCCGATGAGTTGATAAGCGGCGCGATGAGAAAGCTGATGTCGTCGCACTCAAATTTATCCTTGCCGTATAGCTGCTTTATCGCGGTAAACGCAGGCCTGCGCGAGCTGTTTAGACGGTTTACGCCAAGCTTAACCAGGATGCGGTTTAAGTCGCGAAGCTCCATCATATCGGCTATTATCGCGATAGCGAGGAGGTCTAGAAATTTACCCATATCGTAGTTGATGCGGCACACGTCTTTTAGCGCGCCCACTAGATACCACGCAACCTGAGCGCCGCAAATTTCGACGTTTGGGAAAGGGCAATCCTTTTGCTTTGGGTTGATGATCGCGTAGGCCTCGGGCAGGACGTCTGGGGGCATGTGGTGATCGGTGATGATGAGATCGATGCCCTTTTGCTTGCAAATTTGAGCCGCGTCGTTTGCCGAGATGCCGTTATCTACGGTCACGATGAGGCCTGCGTCTGCGATCTCCTCGACGATTTGCGGATTTAGCCCATATCCGTCGCTAAAGCGATTTGGGATACGCACGAAATACTCGCTAACACCCAAATCATCGAAAAACTCGGCCATTATGACGCTGGCGATCACGCCGTCCACGTCGTAGTCGCCAACAACGACTATCTTTTCGTTTCGCTCGATCGCGCGTTTTATGCGCTCGGCACCCTTAAATACATCCTTTAACGCATCAGGCGTAGGAATTTCTGAAAGTTTTTTGTGAATGTCATTTTCAAATCTTTGATTCAGTAATTCCTTTATTTTTTCCTTATTTAACATTGTTTTGACGGGCTTTTGCGTAAGCCTCGCGCTCAATCGCCGCCTTGCCACCGTTTTTGCCTAAATTTCCGCTCGTCTCTGGGGTTAAATTTACCCACGCCACGCCGCGAAAAAGGCTAAATTTTGGTTTAAATTTCATCTTTTTCCTTCTTTTTTATTTTCTAATGCGCAAATTATAGCTTTTTGAAATTTAATTTCTTATAATTTTAAACGAGTCGAAATTATATTTGAAATGATATTAATTACTATATTTAAACCTAGGTTAAGATGCATTTTTGTATTATTGCGTTCTCATTTCAACAAAAAGGAACGATATGAAAAGAACTTTTTTAAAAGCGCTGTTGGTGCTTTTTGCGGTATTTTCAGCAACCCAAGCGGCGGCCGAAACTAAGATCATAAAAGACGTCTTGGGTCGCGAGGTAAAGGTAAATTTGCCCGTTAAACGCATAGCCTTAGGTTTTTACTACACCGACTTTTTAGCCGTCGGCGGCACTAAGGCTTTAGATAAAGTCGTGGGTTTTTCAAAAGAGGTTTGGACAGACTGGACGCCTGCTAGTTGGGATCTATATAGCAAAGCTCTACCGCAGCTAAATAAGCTTGCGGACTTCGGCGAGGTAGAGGTTGGTACGTTCTCGGTAGAAAAAGTTATCTCTCTAAAACCCGATTTGCTAATACTCGCATCTTGGCAGTATAACGTGCTAGAACCTGATTTAAAGCCCCTAACCGATCTAAATATCCCGATAGTCGTGCTTGATTATAACCGCGAGAAGGTTGAGCTTCACATAAAAAGCACTAAAATTTTAGGCGAAATTTTAGGCGAGGAAAAAAGAGCGGACGAGATCTCTAAACTATACGAAGACACCGTAAAAGAAGTGGGCGACCGAATCGCAAAAGCAAATTTGCCTAAACCTAAAATTTACATAGAATTCGGCCGCGGCGGTCCTGAAGACACGGGGATAACCTACGGTAAAGATATGTGGGGTTCGCTGATAGATTTAGCCGGCGGAGATAATATCGCAGCCGATCTAGTCGAGCAGTGGGCGCCCATCAACGCCGAGCAAGTCATAGCCGCAAAACCCGACGTTATAATGATAACAGGCCGCGAAACCGAACTAAAAAAAGAACCGACTGCGATGGTGATGGGCATAAACATAGATAAAGCCGAGGCGCTAAAAAGACTGGACGGATTTAAAAAACGCGTCGGTTGGTCAGAGCTTCCGGCTATCAAAAATAACCGCCTATACGGCCTATATATGGGCGCGTCAAGAACGCTTGCGGATATGGCGATGGTGCAATATATCGCAAAAGCTTTGTATCCGCAGTTATTTAAAGACGTAGATCCGATAAAGACTTACGTTGATTTTCATAAAAAGTACTTGCCTGTCGTTCCCGTCGGAACTATAGCCATCCAAGCGGACGAAAAATGAATAAAATAAGCTCCGAAGAGGTCGTAAAAGCTCATAGAAAGCGCGAATTTAAACGCTTAATCATCATCTTGAGCTTTATAGCCGTGGGTCTTGTCTCGATGGTGTTTGATATCGGTACCGGGCCTGCGATGCTCTCGCCAAGAGAAGTCGTAGATACGCTTTTACAGCCGATTTTAGGCGGCGAGCAGGATAAATTTTTATACCACATCGTTTACGATATCAGGCTTCCCGTAGCGCTTATGGCTTTAGTCGTAGGCGCGGCTTTGGGAGCGGGCGGCGCAGAGATACAGACGCTTTTAAACAACCCGATGGCAAGCCCCTACACGCTGGGGCTTGCCGCGGCGGCGGGATTTGGCGCATCGCTGGTGATGGCGTTTGGTTCGTTTGGGCTGCCTCAAATTTACGCCGTGCCTATCGGTGCGTTTATCATGACGATGTTAGCGGCGTCTATACTGTTTTTGTTTTCGATGATGAGGCGATTTGGGTCGGCTACTTTAGTTTTAGTCGGTATCGCGCTTTTGTTTTTGTTTCAGTCCATGCTCTCTTTGGTGCAGTTTTTGTCTGCGCCCGAGATTTCGCAGGCGATTTTATTTTGGCTGTTCGGTAGCCTCCAAAAGGCTAAATGGAGTACGCTGGCAGTCGCTACGGTCGTAACGGTCGTATGCATCTCGCTACTGATGCTAAATACTTGGGCGCTAACGGCTTTGAAACTGGGCGAAGAGCGAGCCAAAAGCATGGGCGTAAATTTATCCGCCCTTAGGATTAAAATTTTGCTTATAGTTTCGGTTATGACGGCTACGGTAATTAGCTTCGTCGGCGTTATAGGCTTTATCGGTCTGGTCGCTCCGCATATCGCTAGAAATTTAGTCGGCGAGGATCAGAGATTTTTCCTGCCTACTACTATCTTCGTCGGCGCAGCGTTTTTGTCGATAGCTTCGGTACTTTCTAAGGTTATAAATCCGGGCGGACTCTTTCCGGTCGGCATCATCACGGCGTTTGTGGGCGTGCCGTTTTTCTTCTGGATCATCCTCTCAAGGAAAAACGTATGCTAGAGCTTAAGAATTTAACGATATACCGCGGCTCGCTTTGCACGGCAGATGCCGTAAACGCTAGCTTTGAAGAAGGCAAAGTTTACTCCGTACTAGGGCCTAACGGCGCAGGCAAAACTACGCTCATAAGCGCGATTTTCGGCGAGATGGGCTATGAGGGCGAGATTAAATTCGGCGAAGAGAGGTTAAATTTCAAAAACCATTTCTCGTGGAAAAAGAAAATCGGCTACATGCCCCAAGATAGCTACGTAGACGCGAGTTTAACGGCTCTTGAGGTCGTTTTGCTAGGGCTTATGGATAGTCTCGGGCTTTATCTAAAAGACGAGCAAATAAACTCGGCCGTAGAGATAATGAAAAAACTAGGGATTTTACATCTAGCCGGTCGCGACGTGATGCAGCTCTCAGGCGGTCAGCGCCAGATTGTGATGTTTGCCTCCGTGCTTATCAAAAAGCCTAAAATTTTACTTTTGGACGAGCCTGTTTCGGCTCTTGATATGCACCATCAATGCGTGCTTTTGGACTGCGTTAGGAAATTTACGCGCGAGCACGGTATAACTACCGTTATGATACTGCACGATTTATCGCTAGCGTCGCAGTTTAGCGACGAGGTGTTGCTACTAAGCGACGGCAAGATAAAAGCCAAGGGCGAAGCTAAAAAAACCATAACTAAAGAGCTAATACAAGAGCTTTATAAAGTAAACGTGGATATTTTTTACGACGATGCCGGCGTACCAGCCGTAGTCGCAAAGTCAGCGTTTGGAGTAGAGTAGCGCGTGAGGATTTTTATTTTAAGTTGCCTTGCTTACGCAAAGGGCAACGAGGACTTGCGAAATTTAAGCCACGCTTTCAGCGACGGCGGCGCACAGTGCGAGATAGTGCCGTGGCAAAATTTAGATGTCGGTTCGCTAGACGAAGATTCTTTGATTTTGCCGCTTGCGGCTTGGGATTACAGCCTAGACGCGGCTAAATTTTTATCGTTTTTGAGCGAGCTTGAAAAAAGCGGAGCGAAGATAATAAACGGCGCCGAGATCGTGCGCTGGAATTTATCGAAAAAATACCTCTTAGAACTTGAAGCTTTAGGACTTCCCGCGATCCCTAGCACGCTTTTAAACGGTGATGAAAATATAGAAGAGCTAAGGCGAATTTGCCCGGGCGGCGTGATAAAACCGCTCGTCGGACAGAGCGGCAACGGCGTAGCTAAAATCGACGAAATATCAAATTTAAGCGAATATAAAAACGGAGCTTTGCTTCAGCCTTTTATCGAAGAGATCGCCGTTAGCGGCGAAATTTGCTTGATATTTTTAGGCGGCGTTTTTTCTCACGCCGTACGCCGCTCGCCTGCTAGCGAGGATTATAGGGCAAACTCGAATTTCGGCGTTAAGATTAGCTCGGTAGAGCCGACTGCAGCCTTTCTAAACGTCGCGCGAGACGTTTTAGCTAGGCTTGCCTTTAATCCCGTCT
The DNA here is from genome assembly GCF_938045225.1 of uncultured Campylobacter sp. Taxonomy (GTDB): domain Bacteria; phylum Campylobacterota; class Campylobacteria; order Campylobacterales; family Campylobacteraceae; genus Campylobacter_A. Next base: position 15,602 of record NZ_CALINL010000257.1, on the reverse strand, counting down.
ACGCAAGGATAGATCTAATCGGCGCAAAAGATAAAATTTTAATCAACGAAGTCGAGCTTATCGAGCCTAGCCTTTATTTTAGCTACGGCAAAAACTCTACCGAAAAATTCGTAAAAGTAATCCTAGATAAATTTGTCGCGGAAAAGAAAATTTAGAGCCGATCGGCTCTAAATTTGATTATTTCGGGTTTCCTAAGCTAGCTTTGATAAAGCCCAAAACTACGGGATTTGGGTTTGTTAAGCGGCTGGTAAATTCCGGATGAAACTGCACGCCGACGAACCACGGATGCGAGTTTTTAGCGCCCGCTGCAGGCGAGCTAAGCTCGACTGCCTCAATCAGCCCGTCGCTCTCGCCGCTAACTATCAGGCCGTTTGCTTCAAATTCGGCTCTGTATTTCGGATTTGCCTCGTAGCGGTGGCGATGGCGTTCTTTGACGCATTTGGCGCCGCCGTAGATTTGGCTTAGCAGCGAGCCGGGCTTCACGTCGCAAGTATACGCGCCAAGCCTCATCGTGCCGCCGACCGGGCTTTGGTGCGTGCGGATCTGCGTTTGACCGTGCGCGTCGATGAAACTATCGATGAGATAGATGATAGGATTTACGCACTCGGGCTTAAATTCGACCGAATTTGCGTCCTCGAGCTTTAGCACGTTGCGGGCAAACTCGATGAGCGCTAGCTGCATGCCTAGGCAGATGCCAAGATACGGCACGCTGTTTTCGCGGGCGTATTTTATCGCCTCGATCTTGCCGCTCACGCCGCGCTCGCCAAAGCCTCCAGCAACTAACACGCCGCCCACGTCTTTTAGTAACTCCTCGACGTTTGATGGCTCGATCTTCTCGCTATCTATCCACTTTAAATTTACCCTCGCGTCAAGGCTCGCGCCTGCGTGGATGATACTCTCGGTCAGACTCTTGTAGCTCTCTTTGAGATCGACGTATTTGCCCACAAATGCTATCGTGGTCTCTTTCGTCGGCGCGATGATACGCTTAACTAGGCTGTCCCAGTTGCGCATATCAAGCTTTAATTCGCCCAAATTTAAAATTTCGGCGATCGGAGTCAAAATATCTTGGTTATAAAACGCGAGCGGCACCTGATATATGCTGGCCGAGTCGATACTCTCGATGACGCAGTTGCGCTCTACGCCGCAGCTGGCGGCTATTTTATCCTTTAGCTCGCGGTTTAGCGGCTGCTCGGCGCGACAGATGATCATATCGGGGCTAATGCCGATACGGCGCAGCTCGCCGACGCTGTGCTGGGTAGGCTTGGTTTTTAGCTCGCCAGCGACTTTTATAAACGGCACGAGCGTTAGGTGGATATTCATCGCGCGTTTGCGGCCGACCTCGATGCGAAGGGCGCGGATAGCCTCCAAAAACGGCAAACCCTCGATATCGCCTACCGTGCCGCCGATTTCAACGATCAGTATGTCGCGACCCTCTCCCGCCTTTTTGATGCGATCGACGATCTCGCCCACGATGTGCGGGATGACTTGGATAGTTTTGCCCAGATAGTCGCCTCTGCGCTCTTTTTCGATGACGGAGCTATAAACGCGGCCGGTGGTGAAGTTATTATCCTGGCTTAGGCTCTCGTCTAAAAATCTCTCATAGTGTCCGAGATCCAGATCAGTCTCCGCGCCGTCGTCGGTGACGAAAACCTCGCCGTGCTCGAGCGGACTCATGGTGCCGGGATCTACGTTGATGTAGGGATCTGCCTTTAGAATGCTTACTTTTAAGCCCGTGTTTTTAAGAAGCGTGGCGATAGAAGCCGCCGCGATGCCCTTACCCAGCGAGCTTAGCACGCCGCCCGTTATGAAAATATACTTTGTTTCGTTTGGATTTTTTTGCATATCGCGCCTTTTAAATTTTTAGCGAGATTATACCTTATTTAAAATTTATAAACGCTTGAGAGCATAAATAATTTTATAAAATCAAAACTTTAAAATGATATTTTAAGTTAAATTTCTGTAATATGTTAAGTTATGATTAAAAAATATATTAAAAACATCTCGTCTTTGTATGTCGACGGTTTTAGGAACATGAAGCTCGGAAAGAGCCTGTGGCTCGTGATAGCTATCAAGCTACTTATAATGTTCGGAATTTTAAAAGTATTTATCTTTGATGAAAGTTTAAATTCAAAATTTGAGAGCGACGAGGCTAAGGCCGACTTTGTAATCTCAAATTTGACAAAGGAATAAAATGTCTGAAATCGCTTCGGTCGATTGGTCGCGCGCGCAGTTTGCGCTCACCGCGATTTACCACTTTTTGTTTGTTCCGCTCACGCTGGGACTTAGTTTTATCATCGCCATTATGGAGAGCATCTACGTCAAAACCGGCAGCGAGCAGTGGCTAAAAATCACCAAATTTTGGCTCAAACTCTTCGGTATAAACTTCGCTATCGGCGTAGCTACCGGTATCATAATGGAATTTGAGTTCGGCACCAACTGGGCGAACTACAGCTGGTTTGTCGGTGACATCTTCGGCGCGCCGCTAGCTATCGAGGGCTTGCTCGCGTTTTTTATGGAGGCGACGTTTTTTGCCGTTATGTTTTTTGGCTGGGATAAGGTTAGCAAGAAATTCCACCTCATCTCGACCTGGCTTGTGGCTATCGGTTCAAATTTAAGCGCGCTTTGGATCCTCATCGCAAACGGTTGGATGCAGTATCCGGTGGGTATGAAATTTAACCCCGCGACGGCTAGAATGGAAATGGAAAATTTCTTCGAGGTAGCGCTTAGCCCCGTCGGCATAATCAAATTTTTACACACCGTAACTAGCGGCTACGTCGCTAGCGCGCTTTTCGTGATAGGAATTTCAGCGTGGTTTATCCTAAAAGGACGCCACCTGATCATGGCTAAAAAATCCATCATCGTAGCGGGAAGTTTTGGCCTCGTTACGTCGCTGTTTTTGATGTTTAGCGGCGACGAGAGCGCATATCAGGTCGCGCGCACTCAGCCGATGAAACTAGCCGCCATGGAAGGCCTTTATAAGGGCGAAACAAACGCCGGCCTAGTCGCGATGGGCGTGCTAGATCCGTCTAAAAAAGTAGGCGACGACAAAGATCCGTTCTTACTCGAGATAAAATTTCCTTACGCGCTCGGAGTTATGGCCACGAGAGGGTTTAACAACTTTACGCCCGGCATCGACGACCTAGTGCACGGCAATGAAACTCACAGCATAGAAGGCGTCGCAAGCAAGATGGCCAAAGGCTCGTTAGCCGTTAGCGCGCTAACAACCTATAACGCCGCTAAAAAATCAGGCGATAAAGCCGCGATGGAGCAAGCCGAACAAACTCTAGCTCAAAATATGAAATTTCTAGGCTACGGCTATCTTGAAAAACCTGCCGACGCCGTGCCGCCCGTTGGCCTAACGTTTTATAGCTTCCACGTGATGGTTGCGCTTGGCACTTACTTTTTAGCGCTATTTTTCGTCGTGCTTTATCTTTGCATGGCGAACAATATCGAAAATTTCAAAAAGTTGCTTTGGATCTGCGTATTTACGATACCGCTTGGCTACGTAGCCATCGAGGCGGGCTGGATAGTAGCCGAAGTCGGTCGTCAGCCGTGGGTCGTGCAAGACCTGATGACGGTTGGCGTGGGGGCGACGAATTTAGCCGACACCAACGTCAAAATTTCGTTCTGGCTATTTGCCGTTTTATTTACGGCGCTTTTGATAGCCGAGATAAAAATCATGCTAAAACAGATAAAAATAGGATTTGAAAACCATGCTTAGTTTAGAATTTTTACAAATTTACTGGTGGTGCGTAGTTAGCTTGCTAGGCGGTTTGCTAGTGTTTATGATGTTCGTTCAGGGCGGGCAGACGCTGCTTTTCGGGCTTTGCAAAAACGAGCTGCAAAAGGACATGGTGATAAATTCTATCGGACGCAAATGGGAGCTTACTTTTACTACGCTCGTAATGTTTGGCGGCGCGTGCTTTGCGGCGTTTCCGCTGTTTTACGCGACAAGCTTCGGCGGGGCGTACTGGGTGTGGCTGGCGATTTTGTTTTGCTTTATCCTCCAAGCCGTGAGCTACGAGTACCGCAAAAAACCGGATAACTTCCTAGGTCAAAAAACCTATGAAATTTTTCTTTTCATAAACGGCTCTTTAGGCGTTATTTTAATCGGTATGGCGGTTAGCACGTTTTTTTCGGGTAGCGACTTTTTACTAAACGAGCACAACTTCGTACAGTGGCGCACGCCGTTTCGCGGTCTTGAAGCGCTGGGCAACATCATGCTCTATCCGCTAGGCATCGCGATGTTTTTCCTAGCTCGCGTGGGCGGAGCGCTATACCTCATCAACAACATCGACGATGCCGAGATCAGAGCCAACGCCAGAAAAGCGGTGCTAAAAAATACTATTTTCTTTTTGCCGTTCTTTTTGATCTTCATCGCTTGGATATTTACCAAAGCCGGTTTTGCCTACGACGAGAGCGGCGTAGTGAGCTTAGTTGGCTTTAAATACGCTCTAAATTTACTCCAGATGCCGCTTGTTGCAGCGATGATAGTTATAGGCGTCGGACTCGTGCTTTTTGGTATATTTAAGGGCGCGTTTACGACCAGTATCTACGGCGTAGTGCCTTACGGCGTTGGCGTAGTGCTAACGGTTACTGGGCTATTTTTGATAGCAGGCCTTGCAGATACGGCGTTTTATCCGTCGTTTTCAAATTTACAAAGCTCGCTAACTATCAAAAACGCAAGCTCTAGCCACTACACGCTAAACGTAATGTTTTACGTAAGCTTTTTGGTACCCGTAGTTTTGGGCTATATCGTCGCGGTCTGGCGCGCGATGGATAGCAAAAAGATCACCGCAAGCGAGATAGAGCGCGATCATCACGCGTATTAAGGATAAAAATGATAGAAGCGATAGTTTTTCTTTTTCTTTGGGTTTTGGCGCTTTTTGGCGGATATAAATTCGTCCATTTTAACATCAAGCACGTCGAGAAAAACGACGACAAATACTTTGGAAATTTGCGCGAATAAGCGCTGATCCGTAAATCTCGTTCTACTTAAATTTTAGCTTTTGTCGCTATAATGAGGCTAAAATTTTAAGGAGAACGAGATGTTTGACTTCACTTTTCACAACCCCGTAAAAATCGAATTTGGCAGAGGTAAAGAGCGAAATATCGGGCTTTATATGCGCGAATTTGACGCTAAAAGAACCCTACTGATCTACGGTAGCGACCGCATCAAAAAAGACGGACTCTTTGACACAGTAGCAGCGAGCCTAAAAGAAAACGGCATCGAGTTTATAGAGCTTGGCGGCGTAGTTAGCAACCCAGTGCTAAGCAAAGTTTACGAAGGCATCGAGCTAGCTAGAAAATTTAACGCCGACAGCGTACTAAGCGTAGGCGGGGGCTCCTGTCTAGATAGCGCCAAAGCCATCGCCGCAGGCGCGCTATATGAGGGCGACGTGTGGGACTTTTTCACGGGCAAGGATCCGAGCCGCGCGCTAAAAATCTTTGACATCATAACTCTTGCGGCGACGGGCAGCGAGATGAACTCGGGCGCAGTCGTGACAAACGAAGCTACAAAACAAAAATTCGCCATCCACGGCGACGTCCTATATCCGCTAGTCTCGGTCGTAAACCCGCAACTACAAGCAAGCGTTAGCCGCGAGTATCTAGTCTACTCCGCCGCAGATATCATCGCGCACAGCATCGAGGGATACTTCACCGCGAGCGTACAGCCTAGCATCATCAACCTCTACATCGAAGCCAACATCAAAACCGTGATGAAAACGACTGAAATTTTACTAGCTGGTCCCGACAACTACGATGCTAGAGCCGAGTTTGCCTGGGCGGCGACGATGGCGCTAAACGGTCTAACCTACGTCGGCACGCACGGCTACTCCTACCCAAACCACATGCTAGAACACGCCATGAGCGCGGTCGTAAACTGCGCGCACGGAGCGGGTCTAGCAGTCATAATGCCTGCGTGGATGAAGTGGTATAAGAGCCGAAATTTAAGCGCATTCGAGCGTTTTGCGCGGGAGATTTTCGGCGCAAGCTCAGCCGATGAAGGCATCACAGCATTTAAAACGTGGCTTAGCAAGATCGGAGCCCCGGTTAGTCTAAAATCCGTCGGCATAGAGGGCGAAACGCTAGAGGAAGTCGTAAATTTAGCCTACGACTACGCGGTAAACTGGCGCAAAGACAAGCTCTACACGAAGGAAAATATCAAAGAGATTTTTGAGCTGGCGAAGTGAATTTGAATTGCATGCTAACCTTGATATTAAAAATTTGTAATTAATTTTTATTTTTATAAATCTTTATATGCAATTAAAAATAAGTTGACTAAATTTCTAATAATAACAAGTAAAATATGGATTGTAAAAAATAAATCAATTATAAAAGCAACTGTATTCTCTATATTAAAAGCCACACATATTGCGCCAAAGATTAAAATAAAAAAACCAATTAAAATACAGTAAAATAAATTTGATAGTATCAACTTAAATAACGTCATTGGTCTTTTTAAAAAATCGAATTTATCTATACTGGTTTTTCTGCTTTTTTCTATACTTTTTAAATTTGAAGTTAGCAATATTGAGATTGCAGCTATCGTAAATCCAACCAAAACAGATATAAGCGTCATAGACGAATTTAGAAATTTATCTAGCTTGCAATCTTTACCAAAAAGAGGCAATAAGAGTGATATGGATAAGGGAATATAAACCTCATAAACCCTTATGCCTGATTTTAAATTTTTAAAATACTCTATTATTACTATAAAAAATTCTCTATACATGGCATAAAACTACATATCTATAATTTGATCTTGTAACCTAGAAAAAATATGTTCACTATTTACAACTCCTGTTTCACTGTCTATTTCAGTATTAAATGAAGCAGTTTTTTTAAAATTAGAAAAATCTAATGCTCGCTTACCATTTTCATCATAACCATCTATTTTAATATTTCTTATGGTTTGATTAACCCCTATTATACCATTACACATTCTTTGGACTAAACTCTTTATACTTCTTCTACGTTTCGCTCTAAATTCTATTGTTTCTTTGTCTAAATTTTCAATATCATTAGCTGTAAAGTCGAAAAATTCAGTACCATTATATTCAATATTTTTGTATAAAGTAATTTTATTTACTTTTAACAAGTTGTTTAATTCGTCCATAAAATTATCTTGCATAATTATTTTATAATTCATGGTTCCGTCATATTCCAAAGCCAGTCTATCGAGCATAATTTGTAAATAATTAAACATTCTATAAAAAGAAACACCCAATCTTCTTTCTTCTACAACCGCTATTATACTATTATTTGAAACCTTGAAAATAACATGCGTTTTTTCGCATTCACCCTCTGTATACTCTTTAGGATTATCCCTCTCATTTAAATCGCTTTCATTTATTAACATTGGTCTATGATGTATCTTTGCAGATTTAAACACACACTTAAAAAACTTTATTTCATTCTCTATAGATATACTACAGCTATCTAAAAAATAAAATTTATTGTCGTCTATAGAAATCTTTCTACCTATATTTGCAACCGACATCAAATTATTTAGAAAAAGCTCAAATTGATTTTCATTAAAAGCTACTATTGCGCCATTATTTTGAAAATCTATAGAATAAAATCCGACTTTTCTTGTGCTTTGGCTCATATTTTTACCTCGTGAATTCATTAATTTCTGATTGTAATACTTTTTATCTTAAATTAATATTTATGTCCTCAAAAACTATTTTGCCGCTCACGTTTATCACTAATTTTTGCTGACTTTGTGCTTACGTACAGTATTTTATTTATCATTTAATCATAGATTGATTATCTTGTCGACATCGATATCAATAATGCTTCCACTTAGCAGCAATCCCATTTAAACCTTGGTCACTTCCTAAGTTGTTGCATATCCAGCACTTGGCCACTAATCATGACAAGCTAATTAATAAAATAGTACTAAGTGGACCTTAAGCTCAGACAAGTGACATAAATTTGCACAAATTTAATCTCAAACTTAATGAAAAACAGCCTCAAAAGTAAACAATTATCTGCCCCAATTATATAACGACGACTCATATATTGCGGCGCTAAGAATTAGAGATACCTAGCCGACGTTAAATTTGAGGCTTTTACCAAAAAACGGCGCGAAAATTTAGCAAAAACCGCCACAAGTTTGCTCAAATTTGCGGCGGCATATTTAAAATTTAAGGCGCTTTACGCCTCCAAAATCGCTCCGTTGCTTGCGTTCGTTACCAGCTTGCGATACATTCGTAGCCAGCGATACGGCAACGGTTTTTCAAGCGGTTTAAATTTAGCCCTGCGCGTAGCGATCTCGGCTTCACTTAGGCGCACGTTGATCGCGTATGTATCCACGTCAATGTCGATGATGTCGCCGTCTTGCAGCAGTCCGATCATACCGCCCTCGGCAGCTTCGGGGCTCACGTGCCCGACGCTTAGTCCTCTCGTAGCGCCGCTAAACCTGCCGTCCGTGATGAGAGCTACGTCCGCGCCCAGCCCACGCCCCATGATGAGCGATGTCGGGCTTAGCATCTCCTGCATGCCCGGGCCTCCGCGCGGCCCTTCGTAGCGGATGACGACCACGTCGCCTTTGTTTACCTTGCCGCTTGAGATCCCCTCTATCGCCTCGTCTTGGCTGTTAAAGCAGACCGCCTTGCCGCTAAATTTGCGCTCGCCGATGATGCCAGCGGTCTTGATGACGCAGCCCTGCTCGGCTAAATTTCCAAACAAAACCGCCAGCCCGCCGACCTGCGAGTAGGCATTTTCGACCTTGCGGATGACGGATTCGTCTTTTATGACGCTAGCTCCGACGCGCTCGGTTAGGCTTTCGCCGCTTATCGTTAGCGCATCTAGCCCCAGCAGCCCGTTATCGCGGCGCGAAATTTCATTTATCACGGCGCTTAGGCCGCCCGCACGGTCGATGTCCTCCATATGCACGTTTGGCAGACTCGGGCTGATTTTGGCGATGTGCGCGATCTTGCGGCTGATCTCGTTGAGCCCTGCGATCTGTAAATTTACCCCCGCTTCGCGCGCGATAGCTAGGATATGCAGCACGGTGTTGCTGCTGCCGCCCATCGCCATATCGACTACCAGGGCGTTTTGGATCGATTTTTCGTTCACGATGTTGCGGATTTTGTATTTTTCATCGAGCGCGATTTGGCAAATTCGTCGCCCCGCCTCGCGGATAAGCTCCTCACGCTCAGGCGTAAGAGCTGGCACGGTGCCGTTGCCTTTTAGCGCGATACCCATCGCTTCGCACAGCGTATTCATCGAGTTTGCCGTAAACATCCCCGAGCAGCTGCCCCCGCTCGGACAGGCGGCGCACTCAATCTCTTTTAGCTCCTCGGCGCTGATCTCTTTGGTTTCAAATTTACCCACCGCCTCAAACGCAGTCGCAAGGTCGATAGGCTCGCCCCTTTTGGTGTAGCCCTTTTTCATCGGGCCGCCGCTAACAAAAACCGTCGGCACGTTCACGCGAAGCGCGCCCATCACCATGCCGGGCACGATTTTATCGCAGTTTGGCATACATACGAGGGCGTCTAAGGCGTGCGCGTTCATCACCGTTTCTATGGAGTTTGCGATCAGCTCGCGGCTAGGCAGGCTATAAAGCATCCCGCTGTGTCCCATCGCTATGCCGTCGTCCACGCCGATGCAGTTAAACTCAAAGGGCACGCAGCCGTTTTTGCGGATCTCGTCTTTTAAAATTTCGGAGTATTTGTTGAGGAAAAAGTGCCCCGGGATGATCTCGATGAAGCTGTTTGCTACGCCGATGAAGGGTTTTTCAAAGTCCTCGTCCTTTAGCCCGGTCGCTCTTAGCAAGCTTCTGTGCGGCGCGCGCGTATAGCCTTTTTTGATGATGTCGCTTCTCAAATTTGATCCTTTTAGTGGAATTTGGGCGATTTTATCGAATTTAGCTTTAAAAAGCTTAATTTAAATCAAATTTGAGTATATTTAAACTCTTTTAAAATAAGGGTAAAAATGCTTTTTAACTCATTTGCGTTTATAGTTTTTTTCTTACCGATTACCTTTGGAGTTTATTTTGTTTTAAATAAACTCAAATTCGTTCAACTCAGTATCTTTTGGCTCACGGTCGCTTCGCTATTTTTTTATGGATATTGGAATTTTATTTATATCCCGCTTATTTTAGGTTCGATTACGTTTAACTTCTACGTCGGTCATCTACTTTGCGCCCACCCCTCCCGCAAAAAACTTATTTTATGGGCGGGCGTCGCGGCAAATTTAGCCCTACTGGCCTACTACAAATACACCGACTTTTTGATAGAAAATTTTAACGGAATTTTTGGCGCCGACGTACCGCTTCACCACGTTATTTTACCTCTTGGCATCAGCTTTTTTACATTTACGCAAATAGCGTTTCTAGTAGACTGCTATCACGAAAAAGTAAAAGAGCCCAGCTTCCTTCGCTACGCTCTTTTCGTGACATATTTTCCACATCTTTTAGCTGGTCCTATCATCCACCACGCCGAGATGATGCCGCAGTTTGCAAATTTACGTTTAAAGCGCATAAACTATAAAAATTTAAGTATCGGACTTTTTTTATTTTCGATCGGACTTTTTAAAAAGGTCGTAGTGGCAGATTTTTTCGCTAGGTTTGCCCTTCACGGTTTTGACGTGTATACGACTCTTAGCATGAGCGAGGCATGGATCACGAGCCTTAGCTACACTTTTCAGCTATATTTTGACTTTAGCGGTTACACCGATATGGCGATCGGCATTTCATATATGTTTAACATTGTTCTACCGTTAAATTTTAACTCCCCTTACAAAGCTCTAAACATCCAAGACTTTTGGCACAGATGGCATATGACGCTTTCGAGATTTTTACGCGACTACATCTACATCCCGCTAGGCGGTAACCGCAGAGGCGAATACCGTACCTACGCCAACGTTTTTGCGGTATTTTTGCTAGGCGGACTTTGGCACGGGGCTGGTTGGATGTTTATCATCTGGGGCGCGCTACACGGGTTTGCGATGATGATTTGCAGATTTTACGGCGCGCATTTTCGCCCGATGAATAAATTTTTAGCTTGGTTTATAACGTTTAATTTTATAAATATCACTTGGATATTTTTCCGCGCCAGAGACTTAGATAGCGCGATGAAAGTGCTAAAAGGCATGTTTGATTTTAGCTCGGTTAAGATAAATTTTAACTACTTAGAGTACATAAGTAACTCTCTGGGATACAATCAAATAAATTTTATGGAAACGCCGCAAATAGCCATGGGTACGTTTTGCGCTATTATGGGTATTACGCTTTTGGTTACGGTTTTTGGGCGAAACTCGAACGAAATGGCCGCTAGAGCAAAATTTGGCTTTCTTACCGCGCTGTTTACGGCATTTTTGCTTGCTTTGGTTTTTGCGATTAACTCCGGTGCGCAGGAGTCGCCGTTCTTGTATTTTAACTTTTAGGATTAAATTTGAAAAAATATAAAATTTTTCTTTTGACGCTTCCTATTTTGACGCTAGTTATGATCGCGTTTTATATGGCGTTTGCTATGTTTCTCATCAGGGTTTCGTCGGCTCATCACTACGCGTATAAAAACTACCTCATCTCAAACACGACCGAACAAAACCGTATCATCGTCGAAAGCGGCTCAAACTCCTATCACGGTATCAACTCCCAGATGCTTGAAAAGCACTTTGGCAAGCTGGTTATAAATTTAGCCGATCACGGCGGCTATCCGCTACGCCACAGACTCTACCGAGCGGCCAAGCTAGCGCATAAAGGAGATATTTTTATCCTGCCTTTGGAGTACAGGTACTACATCAACGATGTTCCGCCCGATACTTATTATTACGGACTTTTTTTTGAGATTCACCATTTTTACGACTATTTGCCGTTTTTTGAAAAGCTAAAAACTATATCGCAAATCCCGTTTCAAGCATTTATAAACGCGGCGATAAGAGACTATAAAGAAATAGCGGCGTTTGAGATAAATTTCGATAACTTTATCAACAAAAAGCCTCAAGCCGTGCACGATTTTTCGCCGGATTTTAAAAACGGCGAACGCGGCGACTACAAATACATCGGCAAAGTAGAAGAAGCCAAAGACACGCAGATGGCGTGCCAAAAATACATATTTTTCACCGATTTTTCAGGCGGTAAAATCGGCATAAGCGATATTTTCAAAGAAAATTTAAATTTTATGAAAAAGCTTGAACGCGAAAAAGGGATTAAATTTATCTTTACCTACCCTGCCGTCGCGGGCGATGATTGCTACGACCTAAACTACCCGCAGGCTGCGGATAATCAAAAATTTCTAAAAGAAGTAAAAAAGCTCATCGAAGATAACGGCTTTGAGATGATCGGCGATTATAAAGATAGCTATTTCCCGCGTAAATTTCTGCACGATACGTGGTTTCATCTAGTGCCCGAGGCCAGAGATATGCGCACGCAAAAGCTAATCGAAAATCTCGAAAAGTCAAAATACGCAAAAGAGCTACACGCGAAGTAAATTTAATATTTGCTAGCGAGCGTAAATTTGAGTTTTTGGTTTATGTCTAGATCAAATTTGAGTAATTTTTACTCACCGCTATAATTTTTCGAACTAGAATTTAAAGTAAATTTAACGCAGGTCTTTTTAAATAGGAAACCCAAATTTGACATAGAAAAATATGTAAATTTGAACCCGAAAGCTCAAATTTAAACGCAAAGTAGAGAGATTACCTTGCGCTTATAAAAGGCTAGAGCGATTCTGGTCAATCTAGCCTAACGAAGATAAAATTAATCCGCTACTTTCATCGTGCCACCCGCGCCCAAACCGCCTTTTACGGTTTGCATTTTGTAGTTTCTGACGGCTTCTATTAGGTTATTCATCGAGTCGGTGAAGGCTGCTACTATGACTTTGCCCTCAGGCGTGTTGGCGTAGGCCCCAAGTCCTCCGCCTACCTTACTACCAAATAAGCCTCCAAGTCCTGCAAAGTCCGTGTTTCTAGCGCTTCCCTCAGCTGCCGCTAACTGTACGCCAGAGCGGTTTTCGATGAGAGTTAGCATCGTACTGGCATCACTCGTGCTAAATCCACCGGCTACCGCGCCGGCTACGCCGCCAAAAAATGCGCCGACTACGCCACCGATACCGCTAGTATCGCTTGCGCTAAAAGTTATCGAAGGCGTTAAAGTGTAGTCTGCGGCAACCATCTGACCTTTTTTAAAATTTGAAGTCTTTCTAAGTTCGCCCGACTGCATCAAGGCGCGCTCTTCCATCATTTGGTTAAATGCCTTACCACGCTCGACGACGACAAAGCAGTTTGATTGTTGCGCTAAAAGCCTAAGAACCGGAACGGTGGAAGGAAGCCTATAATCTCTTGTAAGTACGGTATACCAGTCAGAATCTCTATCTTCGTAAATCACCATGGTGCCTAAAGATTGAGAACATTTTTGAAGTTGAGCGTTTGCGTTTTGAGAATTTGAACCGCCTGCAGAGCCCGTAGCAGTCGTTTTGGCGCTGCTTGAGCCCATATTCATCGACGACATACAACCCGTCAAAAGAAAAGGCAAAGCCAAAGCCGCAATCTTCGACGCGCCAAAAAACGATTTTATCATTACTTACTCCTTGAAAAAATTTCGAGAGATTGTATTATATTTGCGCTAAAAATTTACTTTACTTTAAATTTTATATTATAAAATGATTAAAAATTAACTAGAAAGGATTTTTCATGAAGAAGTTTGCTTTAATAGGTCTTATCGTTGCTCTTTTTATAAACTTTGCAGACGCTTACGACAGATATTCAAACGAATCTTTAATTATCGTACCAAACGGAAAAGCTTATAATAAAAAACGCTGCAAAGATGGATATTGCAAAGATATGCTTTCAAATTCCGACGTTATTTTGATGCTAGACGGCCGTTACGACGATGGATACGGAAGAAACTATAAAAGAAAAGATTACCGCAGGGAAATCACCGATCAATACATGAGACAAAACGGTATCGGCAGATATGACGGATACGATGACGGAGATAGGGGTTATAATAGAGGTTATAATGACGGATACGATGACGGATATAACGACCGAGACGACGAATACTATAATAACAAGCCGAGACTAGGCATCCGCGTTAGATAAATTTGACGCCCGTTCGCCGCTAGTCGTCAAATTTGACCGGCGGCGAAATTTGATTTACGAATTTTATTTATAAAAAGGAAAATAATGCTAACCAACCCCGTCGTGATCAGTATCCTCGTGATGACTGCGCTTTGTTTGCTGCGATTTAACATCCTGCTTTCTATCCTCGTCTCCGCCCTAGTCGCGGGTCTCATCTATCACGGCGGATTTGCCGGCGTAGGGGCGTTTTTTGATGCGCTAACGGCCACCACATCGACGCTGATAACCGGCATGAAGGGCAACCTAGAAACCTCGCTCAGCTACATCCTGCTCGGCGCTCTCGCAGCCGCGATAGCCAACACAAACCTAACCGCGATCCTCATAAACGCCGTTAGCAAGGCGTTAGCAAAAACTAGAACCTATTTTGCTCTGATAATCGCCGCAATCGCGTGCCTCTCGCAAAATTTGATCCCGGTTCACATCGCTTTCATCCCGATTCTCATCCCGCCGCTTTTGCCGCTGATGAACCGCCTAGGCATCGACCGCCGAGCCGTCGCGTGCGCGCTAACTTTTGGACTAAAGGCGCCGTACGTGAGCCTTAGCGTGGGCTTTGGACTTATTTTTCACGGCATCATCAAAAAAGAACTCGCAAACAACGGCGTAAATGTACAGATGAGCCAGATCTCGGACGTGATGTGGATAGGCGGAGCCTCGATGCTAGTCGGACTCTTTTTGGCGGTTTTCGTCTTTTACCGCAAAAGACGCGACTACGCTCACACCAAATTTGAAACGAGCGAAGAGCAAGAGGCGCAGATGGCCGCAAGCCTAGAAATGACTAAAAAAGAGTGGGCGGTGCTAGGCGGCGCGGTAGTGGCGTTTGGAGTGCAAATTTATACCGAAAGTATGCCGCTTGGCGCGCTTTTAGGGCTGCTAGTTATGGTGGTTTTCGGCGGTATCGAGTACCGAAAAATTGACAAAATCATGGACAGCGGCCTAGCGATGATGGGCTTTATCGCATTTATCATGCTCGTTGCCGCGGGCTTTGGCTCGGTTTTACGCGAGAGCGGCGGTATCGAGCAGCTGGTGAGCTTTGCTAGCGCAGTCGCCGGCGGCAAAATGGGCGGCGCGATACTTATGCTAGCTATCGGCTTGCTCGTTACTATGGGTATCGGCACGAGCTTTGGCACGATACCGATCATCGCGGCGATCTACGTGCCGTTTTCGCTATCGCTCGGTTTTTCTCCGGCGGCTATCATCCTGCTAGTAGGTATCGCGGCAGCTCTGGGCGATGCGGGCAGTCCCGCTAGCGATAGCACGCTAGGGCCTACGAGCGGTCTAAACGCCGACGGCCAGCACAATCACATATACGATACGTGCGTGCCGACGTTTATATTCTTTAATATACCGCTACTAATCGGCGGCGTTATCGGAGCGATGATTCTCTAAATTTGGCGGCTCGTCTTTTTCCGCTATACGGCGTTGAAATTTAAATTTTAAGCTCGGCAGACTATATGTCTAGCCTACGCTTAAAATTTAAATTCCGCCTTGTCTAGCGAAAAAATACTTCA
>NZ_CALINL010000256.1 GCF_938045225.1 uncultured Campylobacter sp. | reverse complement strand
TGGCTAGAAAAACGGCATTTGAAAACGTCGCGACTCCGCTTAAATTTTGGGGCTACTCAGACGGCGAAATCAAAAAAAGAGTGAGCGAGCTACTAGAACTCGTAGGTCTTGCAAATAAAGCCGCAAGCTACCCCGGCGAGCTAAGCGGCGGACAAAAACAGCGCGTCGCCATCGCTCGCGCCCTTGCGCTAAGTCCAAAAATTTTACTCTCCGACGAGGCGACCTCGGCGCTTGATCCAAATACGACAAATTCGATACTCGAGCTTTTAAAACAGATCAATCAAACGCTAAATATCAGCGTCGTTTTGGTCACGCACGAGATGGAGGTCGTAAAAAGCATCGCGCGCCGCGCAGTGCTGCTAGAAAGCGGCAAGATAATCGGCAGCGGTACGATCGAGGAGTTATTTTTAAAACCTGATGAAAAGATGAAGGAGTTCCTCGGCGAGGATGAAATTTTACCGAGCGAGGGCGTAAATATCAGACTCTTTTTTCCCAAAGAAGTCGCGCAAAACAGCGTCATCACGCACATGGCGCGCACGCTAAATATCGACTTTAACATCGTCTGGGGCAAGCTTGAGAAGCTAAACGAAAACGTACTTGGCTCGCTCGTCATCAACGTCGATCCAAAAGACGAAGCGCGCGTGACCGAGTACATCAAGCAAAGCGGCGTATTATGGGAGGTGGCGTGATGTTTGACATAGATTTTTCTAAATTTCCCGACGTTTTCGAGCGTATTTTGCTCCCGGCCATCGGCGAGACGCTTTATATGAGCGTGGTTTCGACGCTTTTAGCGTTTTTGATAGGCTTAGTGCCTGCTATATTGCTCGTGCTTTCGGCGCAGGACGGCCTAAAACCGAACAAACCGCTATTTATCGCGCTTGACATCACGGTGAATACGCTAAGAAGCTTTCCGTTTATCATCCTCATCATCGTTCTTTTCCCACTCACGCGCCTGATCGTGGGCACCAGTATCGGCACTACCGCGGCTATCGTTCCGCTTACTATCGGCGCGGCGCCGTTTATCGCTAGGCTCATAGAAAGCGCGCTAAAAGAGGTCGATAAAGGCATAATCGAGGCCGCTAGAAGCTTCGGTAGCTCAAATTTTCAGATCATTTTTAAGGTGATGTTTGTAGAGGCGTTGCCCGGCATCGTAGCTTCTATCACGCTTACGCTTATCGTTATCATCGGCTTTTCGGCGATGGCGGGCGCGGTCGGCGGCGGCGGATTGGGATCAGTGGCGATAAACTACGGCTACCAGAGATTTCGCCCGGATATCATGCTCTATACCGTCGTGATTTTAATCATAATGGTTCAAATTTTCCAATCGTTAGGAAATTTTATTTATAAGATCACAAAGAAATGATTTTTACGTCTGATTTTATTTTCTTTTAAACTTTTTTTGCATAAAATCCCGAAATTAATTTTACAAAGAAAGGATAGAAAATGAAATCAGATATGTGCGAAATGCGTCGCTTCACTCAACTTAAGTCGTCGAAAGACTAACGCTAAGCGCAAAATTTCTTTTTAAGCGCTTAGTCTTGCTAAGCATTTAAAAAGAAATTTAAGCCTCCGCTCATATCCTTTTTTAAATGCTAGCCAAATTTTAAAAAGGATATAAAATGAAAAATCTACTTAAATACTCTCTAGTCGCTCTAAGCCTAACGGTCGCCGCAAATGCAGCCGAGAAAATCGTCGTAGGCGCTACGCCGGTTCCGCATGCTGAAATTTTAGAAGTCGTAAAACCTATCCTTGCAAAAGACGGCTTTACTCTTGAGATCAAAGAATTTAATGACTACTCTACTCCAAATTTAGCCACCGAGGACGGCGATCTAGACGCTAACTACTTCCAGCACCTACCGTATCTTGAGGAATTTAACAAAAACAAAGGCACTCATCTAGTTAAAACGGTAGGCGTCCACCTCGAGCCTATTGGCGTTTACTCTAAAAAGATAAAAGATATCAAAGAGCTAAAAGACGGCAGCACCGTAGCGATACCAAACGACCCGACAAACGAGAGTCGCGCGCTTGACGTGCTAGCTAGCGCAGGTCTAATCAAGCTAAACGACAACCCTCTAAAAACTCCGCTTGATATCACGGAAAACCCGAAAAAGCTAAAATTTGAAGAGATCGAGGCCGCTCAAGTTCCTCGCACGCTAGATGACGTCGCCATCGCCGTTATCAACACGAACTACGCTCTAAACGCCAACCTAAACCCGACCAAAGACGCGCTCGTGCTTGAGAGCAAAGATAGTCCGTACGCCAACTACGTCGTGGTCAAAGTCGGCAATGAAAATAGCCCGAAAATCAAAGCTCTAGACAAAGCCGTCACGAGCCCGGAGGTAAAGAAATTTATCGAGGAAAAATATAAAGGCGCGATAATCCCGACGTTTTAATCAAATTTAGCCCCGCCCGCTCAAATTTAGCGGCGCGGGCAAATTTAACGAAACGACGAATCCAAATTTAGTTTAGAGACCGCT
>NZ_CALINL010000255.1 GCF_938045225.1 uncultured Campylobacter sp. | reverse complement strand
ATCGCATAAGGCTTTGAAAAGAAATTTTGAGCTTTTAAAAATAGAATTTGCCGATATAAAAGACAAAGAAGGTCTCATAGAGCATATAAGAGAAAAAGTTAAATTTACGTTCGTAAAAACTGAAGACTTGGACGAAGCGTTTTTGTATTTTGATACGCACAATACCACCGGCAGAGCCCTTAGCGATACGGATTTGCTAAAAAACCACCATCTTATGTTTATGGACGAGACGAAATCAAAACAGTTAATGCTTCACTATGCCAAAAAGTGGAACGAATACTCTTTATACAGCGTTAATATCTCTTGGTTTTTGAGAGAAAATTTGATATTTCGCGCATTAAGAAGCGCGCTATATATCAGGAGAGCCAAAACTAATGCATTTAATCCTTATAGGGTTTTGGGTTATTACGGCGCCGAAGATGAATCGCTTAGAATAAATTTCTCTATATTTGAGGAATTTAAAAACCGCTTTGTCGAAAAAATAAAAATATATAAGAACGATATATCGATAATCGACGATATTCTTGGAGGGGCTAGCTTTTTTGAATACGTTTTTAAGTACTGCGATATTTTAAAATACATCGAAAGCAATTTTATATATTTTAGAGAGGATGCAACTGGATGTAGCTATATAAATCATGCGTGCCATGTAGTTTTATTGTATGTAGCGGATAAATTCGGCATCGAGGCGCTAGATGAAATTGCATATTTGGTATTTTTTATAATTTTTGGCATCTCCTGCGGACAATCAAGAATTTTTAGTGACAGTTCAGATATCGGCAGAGGAGTTACTAGGTTATTGCAGCTCGTAGATACTTCGAGCGCATTAGAAACGCTTTAGCTAAAGGTCTTAAAAGAGCTAAAAAATAATAATAGTATAAAGCGTGAAATAGAAAAGTCGCATCTTAACAAGATAAAAGATAGAGCCAAATATGACGAAGATTTTATTACAGAAAAATCTCTTAATATAATAAAATTTAAAAGGATAAAAAATGAAAGCGACACAATATAAAATAGGTGAGTTAAAGGATTTTAAATTTGAAATACCATTTTACCAAAGGGCGTATTCCTGGAGAAAACAAGATATTGAAAAGTTAATAAGCGATATAAGCGCCAAAGATGGACACTATCTTGGCGATATCGTGGTTAAACAAAACGGAGATAATAAATTTATCATCATAGATGGACAGCAAAGACTTACTACTATTTATATTATTTTCATGGCTTTAAGGGTAAAAGAAAAACCGTTTGAGCTAGATTACGAAATAGACGGCGGAGACGGCGAAAAGCTAACAAATTTCGACGCAAATGAACGCAGATATACAAACAAGCAAATTTTAGATGCCGTTCTTTTTGTAAAAGATAATAAAGCTTTGCTCGAGAATTCTTTTAAAGAAAAGCTAAATTCGGCTATTTTTACGATGACTATTATTCCGGAAAATATCAAAGCTACGGAATATTTTGAGCTGGTTAATACAAAAAGCATCCAGTTGGAAAACCATCAGGTTTTAAAGGCTAGATTTTTAAATAATATTAAAGATAGCTATGCGGACATAGCAAGAAAATGGGATATGATCTCAAATATGGATGAAAAGTACAAAGATCAAATTTTAGAAAGCAATCAAGCAGATTTTTCTATCGAACCAAAAACAATAAGAGAACTTTTGGAATCAGATTTTAATGACAAAGAAAAAAAACAAACCGAAACAAATTCTGATACAAAAAGCTTGGTAAAATTCCCGGTATTTTTACTTCTAGCTTTAAAGGTCTTTGTTGCTAAAAAAGAACTCAAAATAGACATTATCATAAACAAAGATAAACTTTTAGGTGAATTTGATAAGGTTTTTAAGGAAGAAGCTGATTTATGCTCCGAATTTGTTGAGTTCTTAGGAGATATGCGTAATAAATTTGATGAATTTGTCTATAGAGATGACGAGATGCAAAATAAAAGGCTATTAAATTTAGAAAGGATGTTTTACTATACTAGCGAATACGATAAGCCTGAATTTATAGCTGCGCTTTTGGCGTTTTTAGATAAAAACTCGTTAGTAGAGTACAATGACGAAAATGCGCAAAAAGCTATCAAATTTCTCGAGCAATTGGATAACAAGCTAGCAAAAAGTGCTTTAGATAGCAGTGGAGATCGTAAGGTAGTGGAAACCATAAATAACGTTATAGAAAAAATTTATAATGGTGAAAACCTAGAAGCGCCAATGCTTGAAAAAATTGACTCTAGCTTTTTGGATAAAGGAACATCAGTGCCACACTACTGGTTCTATAGGCTAGAATACATGCTTTGGCGAGATTTTAATAGTTTAAGTGCTTGCGATACTTGTGCGGATGATATAAAAAAAGTATTTCCTAAATTTAATAGAGATGAATACCTAATCAAATCCCAAGACACGGTAGAGCATATGTGGGCAACAAATTTGCAAGAAAATGGCAAAGCATTAGATGATTTTGGAAATTTGGCTTTAATAAGAAAGGATTTTAACTCTAGTTTAAGCGATTATGATTTTGGTGAGAAGTTAAAAAGGATAAAGGAAAGCCCAAATTCGAGTATAAAAATGCTAATATTTTACGCATCGCAAAAGGGATACGATAAGGATATGATAGGTAGACTCGGCAATGAAATGAAGCAAATTCTTTTTCAAGGTATACAAAAATGACCCTCTCTAAATCCCTCTACATCCGCGGTCTTCAGTGCGAAAAGAGCCTTTGGCTAAAAAAGAAAAAGCCCGAAGTCTTGCAAGCTCCGGATGACGGCGCGCAGGCGATATTTGACACCGGCACATCGGTCGGCGAGCTAGCCTGCGAGCTTTTTAGCGACGGCTCGAGGATAAAGTATACGGGCGATTTTAACGCACAAATAGCAAAAACAAAAGAGCTTATCGAGAATGGCGTAAAAGTCATATACGAGGCTACTTTTTGCTTTGAGGGTATCCTTGTGATGGTTGATATCCTTTGCGTTAGCGATGATGGACTCGTCATCAACGAAGTAAAGAGCTCAACCTCGGTAAAAGAGGTCTATATCGATGATGCGAGCATCCAGTATTATGTCATTAGCTCACTTGGCTACAAGGTAAGCGCCGTAAATATCATCCACATAGATAACACCTACGTAAGAGGCGAGAAGCTCGAGCTTGAAAAGCTCTTTCACACCGAAGATGTGACCGAACAAATCATACAAAAACAAGCAGAAATACCTCAAATTTTAAGTAAATTTGAAGAAATTTTAAGCAAAGACGCTGAGCCAGAGGTAGATATCGGCCCTCACTGCTCAGACCCTTATAATTGCGACGCTTGGGAGTACTGTTGGCGCGAGCAGCGAGGTATACCGGAGTATAGCGTCTTTAACATATCTCGTCTAAGAAGCGATAAGAAATTTGACCTTTATAAAAGCGGTGTGGTTAAATTTGAAGATATCAAAGAGCTGGATAAATTTAACGCCTCCCAGCAGATCCAAATCCGCTCCGAACTATCCAAGGAGCAGATCATAGATAAAGAGGCTATCAAAGAGTTTCTAGAGACGCTTAGCTATCCGCTCTACCACCTTGACTTTGAGACCTTTCAGCAGGCGGTGCCCGAGTTTGTGGGACTAATCCCATACGAGCAGATACCTTTTCAGTTTTCTATCCACAAAGATGACGGCAAAGGGAATTTAGAGCATTTTGAGTTTTTAGCCGAGGTTGGAGCCGATCCCAGATATGAGTTAGCTCTAAATTTGATCAAATTTATCCCGCAGGATGCCTGCGTGCTGGCTTATAATATGAGCTTTGAAAAAGGAGTGATAAGACGTCTTGCCGCAAACTATCCGCAAATTTCAAACGAGCTTATGGCGATCCATGACAATATAAAGGACCTAATGGCGCCATTTGCAAGCAAGAGCTACTATCATCCGAAGATGCAGGGCAGCTACTCTATAAAATACGTCCTACCAGCACTTGTACCTGAATTTGAGTCGGCATATAAGGATCTAAATTTGATCCACCATGGCGGCGAAGCGATGCAGGCCTATGGGGCTATGGCGTATATGCCAGCCAAGGAGCGCGAGGCCTACAAAAAGGCGCTTTTGGCATACTGCAAGCTAGATACGCTAGCGATGGTTAAGGTTTTAGAAAAACTGCGCGAAGTAGCAAAATAGACAAAAAAGTGTCTGTTTTACTGGCTATAATGCTTTAAAAATTTAAAGGAGAAAGTATGGATATAGAAAAATTTAAATCTATGCTAAAACAAATTAAAGTCCTAAATGACAAGCTAGAGATCAAAAAACTGCGCGGCAACAACGATTATAATTTGTTTGTGACGCTACTAGATATAAATGACGAGGTTCGGCTGCATTCGCGCTTTATTCACTCGCTACTAGATCCAAATTCGCCACATTATCAAAAAGAGCTATTTTTAGAGCTTTTTATAAAGGCATGCGGACTAGAGGATTTGGGGCTAAATCTAAAAACCGCAAAAGTCTACAAAGAATACGAAAACATAGATATCTATATAACCGACGGCACGAAGCATATTATCTTAGAAAATAAAATAAATGCCGGCGATCAAGAGGCCCAGATAAAAAGATATATAAAAACCGTCCAAAAAGAAAACGACGGCGAGGCTGAAATTTATGTGCTATTTTTATCGCCGCAAGGGCGCGAGCCTAGCGGTTATAGTTTGAGCGGGTTAAAAATAGAAGACGGAAAAATTTTAGACAAAAACGGCGATGAAACGGCTAAATTTATGGCGATCTCTTATGATAAAGAGGTAATGGAGTGGCTTGATCTATGTCTTGAAGAGACTGGAAATTTGACGAATTTGGCTACTGTGATATCGCAATACAAAAACGTAATTGAAAAAATTTATGGAAAATATAAAGGACTAGAGATGGATACTGAGGAAATAAGTAAGATAATACTAGAGAACTATGATATAGTCGATGAAATAAGAAATAAATACTTTGATATAGTCAATACAAAGAGACTTAATGAATTTATGTCAAACGTAAAGACTGAGCTTGAAAAAAGATTATCACAAGAATGGTGCGTGCAGACAAGAGATGCCGATACGAAAAGATATTTTTCACCCATAAGTTTATATAAGTATGGTTGGGGCGATGATGGCATTATAAATCTTAGACTAGAATTTGATAGCAAAAATTTTTTAAATCCTTACATTGGACTTATTTGTGATACAAAAAAGCTCAAAAAGGAACACATGGATAATGTGCAATCTAAAACACTTGGCGAATGGAAAATTGGTGCAACGTTTATCAGATGGAAGTGGCTTAAAAAAGATCAGTTTTTAAGAGAGATAATTATCAATAAGTATAGCGAAGCTGAACTAGTGGGTGAACTAATAAAAATGAAAGAAGAGTTAGAGCCGCTAGCCGATGAAATCGCTAAGTTAATCGAGGTATGAGCCATGCAAGACACGATACTCCGCGCAAAAGAGATCGTCGCAAATGCTCAGGCAGTCATCATAACCGCAGGAGCGGGCATGGGCGTAGATAGCGGACTGCCTGATTTTAGAGGCGATCTTGGCTTTTGGAAAGCCTATCCGCCTTTAAAGGATAAAAATTTAAGCTTTACGGAAATGGCAAATCCGCAGTGGTTTTTTAGCAGCCCTGAGCTAGCTTGGGCGTTTTACGGACACAGGCTAAAGCTTTATAACAAAACCCAGCCTCACGAGGGCTTTACGCTACTAAAAAATCTTTGCGAAGCCAAAAATGGAAACTATTTTATCTACACCTCAAACGTTGACGGGCATTTTGAAAAGGCTGGGTTTGACAAAGATAAAATCTACGAAATCCACGGCTCCATACATCACGCGCAGTGTATCCACAATGATGACGGAAACATCTGGAATATGGACGAAAATAGCGTCCTGGTAGACGAGGAAAAATTTGTCGCCACAAAGATGCCAGTTTGCCCTGAGTGCGGATGCGTAAGCCGCCCAAATATCCTTATGTTTTACGATCACGAATTTAACCACAAAAGGGCTTGGGCGCAGCGCAAAAAGTACGATGCGTGGCTTAGCCATAATATGAACTCGCGCATAGTTATAATCGAGATCGGAGCTGGGCTTGCCGTACCAACTATCAGGATTTTTGGAGAAAGGATGGCAAAAAGATTTAAGCGCGCCCATCTAATCCGCATAAATCCGGTAGATACTCACGTGAGCGCATATCGAGGCATGGCGATAAAGGCTGGAGGACTTGAGGGATTAAAGATGCTCCTGGGTTAAACCAGGAGCGTAAAATTTGCCGATATTTCACCGTTTTTTAGCGGCGAAATCTGATTTACGAAGTGAAATTTAGCGTCCGTTTTTAGCTCTCCTTTTATCAAATTTACCGCTTTGACGATAGCTAAAAGCGAGATATCGTCGCCAGAGCTTAACTCTAGTTTTAGCGACTTTACGGATGCCGTCGGTACTTCAAGGCCGCTTTTAAATTTAGCGTGGAGTTCGCTTAATCTGCAATGAACGTCAAATTTGATCATTCTTTCTCCTTTGGTTAAATTTGATAAAATTATATATTTTAAAACAGACAAAACCGTGTCCAGATATGCGCCAAAAAAAGGAAACGAGATGAAAATTTTGCACGCAAGCGATTTGCACTTTGATAAGGCCAAATTTGATCAAATTTTAGATTTAGAATTTGACGTTTGCTGCATAAGCGGCGATCTGATAGACGCAAGCCAAAAGGGCGTTAGCGAGCAAAAGGCTTGGGTCAGGCGGTGGCTTGAAAATGTTAAAGGACGGATCTTTGTATGTAGCGGCAACCACGACGTAGACGGCTCTAGCGATGCCGCATGGATGAGGATGCCAAATGTTTACGCAGACGGCGATATAAAGACGATTGAAGGCATAAAATTTGGCTGCGTTCCTTATATGTGTACGGATATTTTGGACTTTGCGGAGTGCGACGTGCTGCTCGCGCATGTCCCGCCCGCTCACACGCAAACGGCCGTTGAGCGCGGTAGGGATTTTGGCGATAAAGAGCTTTATAGGGCGCTAAAGCACGGGCTACTAAAAGCAAAAATCATCCTTTGCGGACACGTGCATGATCCGCTATCAAGAGTCGATAAAATCGGTAACTACAAGATATACAACTCAAGTCTAGGGCTTAATATTATAGAAATTTAACCGCTGAGTTGCAACCAAATTTGTTAAATTTGGACCGCAAAATGTCCTAAAATGCAAGTAAAATCATCTAAAAAAGGAGCTGCCATGGATGAGATTTTACTACCGCCCCAGATCGAAAACAAAATCAAACTTTGGGCGCTAAGAGCGATCGAAAAATTTGGCATGCCAGATAGTTTTTTTCAAAAGTTCGATGGCATCTTGCAAGAGGGTGAATCTGTGGCAGAAGCAAAAATCAGGTTCAAAAATCTCCTAGCCGAGCTTGAAAAATCAAAAATAACCAGCATTGAGACTTTAGATAGAAATTTGGATGCTTTGTGTGCGGTGTTAAATTTAGATGAAATAGACAGAAAAATCATAGAATTTGCCGTAATCGTAAATGAATTTGCCGCTCTCCAAGACATTTGTAGATATCTGGGAGATATGCACATTATCGCTTTTTACGAGGTTTTGGGCTATATCATAGGCGTGCCTGCTACTGACGTAAAAGAAGCGTTACGCCCGGAATCAAAGCTAAGGCAAAGCAATATTTTAGAGATGCGCGATAGGCAAGATATCAGGCTTGACTCCGTATTTAGATTTTTTTATATCTACTTTAGTACCGATATGTTGAACAGCCAGGGCGACATTTTAGAGATCTTTAGATCGACGTTTTTTAAAGCCGGCAAGTCACCGCTCAAATTTGATGATTTTAGGCATATAAAAATAGATGAATCGGCGATAAAAAGCCATATTTTAAAGGCGGATAAGGGCGTAAATATTTTGCTTTACGGACTTCCTGGCACCGGTAAAACCGAGTTTGTCAAAATGATAGCCGCCGAGCTAAATAGAAATCTTTATGAGATAGCCTCAAAAAGCCGCTATACAGACGATAATTATAGCGGTGAAAAGCGATTTTTATCGCTAAAAACTGCGGACAAGGTTTTAAATAAAGAGCGCGACATCATAATGTTTGACGAGATAGAGGATATTTTTAAAGGCACAGAAAGGATGTCTAAAGCGTTATTTAACTCGACTTTAGAGAACAATAGCGTACCGACATTTTGGATAACCAACGATATAGACGAGATAGATAACGCCTATATCAGGCGCTTTGATATAGTTATAGAGTTTAAAATCCCGCCCAAATTTAAGCGACTAGAAATACTAAAGCGCTACACAAACGGCCAAGTAAGCGAGGAATTGCTCAAAAAGCTAGCTAAAAACAGAGCTATCACGCCTGCGCTAATATCTGGCGCGACAAAGGTCATTTCAAATTTAAGTCATGAAAGCAAGGGTGAAGCGTTTAAAAATTTGATAAAAAGTAGCCTAAAAGCGCAAGGTTTCGTTACTGCTAAAAAGAAAGGCAAGAAAGATAAAAACAAGGAGATAAATTTGCCGCAAAACTACGATGTGAGCCTGATAAATGCAAGCGCAAATTTAAAAGAGTTGGCAAAAGGTATAAAAGAGAGCAAAAACGCTAGGCTTTGCCTCTACGGCCCGGCGGGCACTGGTAAGAGCGCGTACGCTAAATTTATCGCTAAAAGCCTAAACAGCAAGCTAATCATCAAAAAAGCAAGCGATCTCATCGACTGCTATGTGGGCAACACGGAGAAAAACATCGCAAATGCGTTTAAGCAAGCCGGCGAGCAAAATGCGGTGCTAGTGTTTGACGAGATAGATAGCTTTTTGCAAGATAGAAGCGATGCGGTAAGAAAATGGGAGATAACCCAAGTAAACGAGATGCTAGTGCAAATGGAGAATTTTGATGGGGTGTTTATCGCCACGACGAATTTGATGGATAGCTTAGATAGGGCTAGCATTAGGCGCTTTGATATGAAGATAGAGTTTGGCTACATGGACGGTACTCAGGCGGCAAAGATACTACAAAAAGAGTGCGAGGCGCTAGGCCTTGGTGTAAATAAAGTGGCAAAAAATAGCGTAGTAAAAATCAAATTTCTAACGCCCGGGGACTTTGCCGCAGTAGCAAGATCGGCTAAATTTAGCCCTATTTTAAACACAGGAGAATTTATAGATAGGCTAAACGAGGAAATAAAACATAAGAATATCGAAGATAACGGCCGCATAGCGGGGTTTAAAGGATAATTTTGAATGAGTTTTTGCCGGAACTACCTGGCAAATTAATGCTAAATGAGTAAAACCGTAACACTATTTTAAGAAATTTGATGGTTTTTGCCATTTTTCCTAAAATTTTTTGAAGCTTGTTTGTATAGGGTATCAAGAAAGGCGGTTATGGATTTAAAAGACTTAAAAAACGTTTTAAACGCAAAAGGTGAGATAATTGGCTTTAGCGGTACTTTTACGGAAGAGGAAATTTTACAAAAGATTGCGGAGTTACCTATAAAAAGAGCAAAATTCGTAGCTTTAAATTTTACGGCAAATCCCGAAATGCCGCTAGAAGTAGTATTAAAAATAGTAAAGGAGGTAGAACAAATTTGTAGTAAAAAATCAAAAATATTTTTTAGCGTAAAGACGCATAAGCTTTTAGGTAAAAAAATCAAGGCGTGGCTTTTGGCTACAGGCATTTAAAAGCGTGCAAAAAATGTATCGGCACGAAAATCAAAAAAGGATAATCAATGATCTACGAACAGATAAAAGAACTAACGCTAAATAGCGATAAAAAGGCGCTTTCAAAGGCATTAGGCTACGCAAGAGAGAAAAACTTCAGTAGCGCTCTTGCGGATTTGCAAAGAGCAAATAGCCTAGACGAGTTTATATCAAAGGGGCATTTTGACTGGTCGCATAGCTCAAAAACGCTTATTTTGGCCCTTAGCGAGTACTTTGGGCTTAATATCGAAGATGAGCTTAATGCCGCAAAAATCCGTTACGACGAGCGAGCGAAATTTAGAGGCTCATATATCTACATAGATACGAATTTTAAGAGATTTAACGAGCCTATTTTCGCCCTTGCTATGGCGCAACACCTAAGATATATTAGCTTAACTCCATTTTTAGATGAGCTGTGTTTTAAAACATTAGACGAGCAGCTAAATATAATCTCTAAAGCCGTTAAAGACTACTATCAAAAAACGAAAACCTTGCCTATTTTTGGCGAGATAACGGGCTTTAAGCTCTATTTTTTAGGTAAAAACTACTCGCTTGATACGGATGGAAATTTTGTACAAAAAGAGATATTTGAAGCATCGGTGTGGATAAATATATGAAAAACATACAAGATTATGAAAATACGATAAAAACGGTGAAAAACAAACGTAAGGTCTTAAAACGAGCCAGGAAGTTTTTTGGCTTATCAGATACGTTAAATTTATATAAAATTTGGCTTGAGTATGCGCAAAGCAGTAGCGAATGCTTGGTTATTTATGATGAATTTAGCGCAGATTTTAATGATACGGATTTTGTTTGTCAAGTGATTAAAAAAGCCAGCGAGTTAAACGAAGCGGAGATAAAGCAAGATAAAGAAAAACTAAAGAATTGGGCGGCTATCTCGCAAAGTCAAAGAGCTATCTTAAACTACGAGCTTTATGCAAATAGGCGTAAAATTTGTTTATATATGGCTAGGCTAGTAGACGTAAGCGATGAAATTTTAAATTTTTATCTAAAATGCGTAGATCAGGTTTTTACGTTATACCCCAGCGATGAGATAAATTTAGCTTACATAGATGCTTGCGACGATAGAAATTTAGCGCAAACGCTCTTTGACGTAGCGCTTTTTGATAAAAGCCTTTCGTGGTGTATATCGGCGATTATCGAGTTTAGAGATAGGGGCGGCAAAGGCTCAAGGCTTTTATATGAAACGCTATTTTCTCATGCCTTGTCCCGGGCTACTGCTGCAAGCGACTGTGTAAGGATACTGCGTCATTTAAATCTTGTAAAAAAGATTATGGGCTATGATTTCTCACGGCTTTACTTAAAAGCCAAGGCTCATGCCGACGGTTTAAACGGCGAAACGGATTGTGATTTGAGGCAGGAGCATTATATACGTTTTTTTAAAAGCAAATTTGGTTTTTCACAAAAATTTAAGGATATAGTATGAATTTATCAGGATACTACGAGCGGATTCACAAGTGTTGCAGATATTGCAGGATTTATTATGCGGATTATATTATAGATGACAGTGCGTTGTTGGTAAATTTGGCTAAAAATCTAAGTCGAGACGAGCTTGACTGGCTTTTACAAAACCACACGGAGCTTTGCTTGAGAGTAAATCATCATCTTTTCGAGTATGACGATTTAGCTCGCGCGGCGTTTTTTAAAAGCAAAAATAGGGAGCTGGCGATAAAAATTTATAAAATCGCGCAAGGCCTTTGCAAAAGCGGCATGGACTACGCTTTTTTGGCGATAGCTATACATAAAACCCTAAGGGTCAAAAAGTGGTGCAAGGAGCTTTTAGCCATGGCAGAAAATAACATAAAAGACGGTCTTTGCTACGTAAATATGCTAAATTTTATAGAGATAAAAACACTAAGCGGACTTAAAGCCGAAAATTTCTTGCAAAACGCTTTAACGACAACAAATTTTAAGGAGGATTTTTATCTTACTATGGCGCTAGAGCTAAAGCAAATAGGCGGCTTCGATGAGTTTGCGTATAAATTTTATAAAAAGTGCATAGAGAAGGATAGGCGCGATTATTATCTAAGCTATGCTCGCGTTTTTATAAAAGACAAAGGCGAGCTAAAAGCGCTCGGTATAAAACCGAAACAAAAAGAGCAAAAAGAGGCTGTAGCTTCAAAAGTTCATAAAAGCAAAGACGAATATCTAAGCGAGCTAAGAGAGACAAGCGACTTTTATAAATTCTACGATATTTTAGATGATATGGCGGAAGAATTTGGCAAGCAAAGATGGATATTAGAGCTTTATAAAGACGGCGAAAATTACGCCAAAACCGCAGCTGATTATGCCTATGTGGCAAGTGGCGTTATGAGAGGTTTTAAAGATAAAATATATGCAAGAGAGCTTTTGGCTAAAGCCGTAGAACTCTTGCCTGATCCTAGAGAGACGTTTTTTGTGCTTGATATCTTAAAAGAGCTTGGCGATAAGGAACTTTTAGCTATGGCTTGTGAAAAGCTACTAAGCATGCCCGATCCTAGCTATATGAGGATCGCTAGCTACTTAAAAAATATCAATCCAAATTTAGCAAAAGAGTGCGCTGTAAAAGCCGTAGAAAATGCCAAAACCAGAACAGAAATTTTACATGCAGCTACTGATGTTTTGGATATTTTCAAGGATAAAGGATGGGCGATAGAGATAGTAAAAAATGGTATAATTGACGTGGTAAATCAAATTTAAAGGAGACGTTGATGAGTGATTTTTGTGATAGAGATAAAGTGAATGATTTTTTTAATGGTATGGATAAGTATGTACAAAAAGAGATAGAAAATAGCCGCAGAAATGAATCTGATAGATCAGACTACAATATTTTTTTGGCACTTCATAAAAATAGTGATGAAGTTAAACATACAAGGTTTATTCATTCATTATTGGATCCGAATGGTTACCACTATCTGGGTGATGAGTTTTTGCGTAAATTTTTAGAAGCTTGCGACATTGATGATTTTGATATCAGCAATGTTGAAGTGAATAGAGAGGTGGGAAAACAAGAATATGGGTATATGGATCTTTGTATAAAAAATGGTAAAAGATGCATAATTATTGAAAACAAAATTTACGCAAAAGACCAAAATAGCCAAATGGAAAGATACATAGACTATATTTGCAATGAATGTAACTACAAACTTAAAAATATCCTCTTTCTGTATCTTTCTGTAGATAGAGAGAGTGTATCAGATAATAGCAAGGGCACCTATAAAAATAGTAAAAAAATAGCTGTAAAATATATTTACTATTCAAAAGAGATAATAAGCTGGCTTAAAAGTTGCCTCAAATTAAAGATCACAGATAGCCTTTATTTTGCTATAAATAGATATATTGATGTTATAAATTCTATTTATGGCAAGCACACATACGTAAAAGATGAAGCAAGTTACAGATACATAGAAAAACACTACGATAAAGCTATAGAAATTTACAAAAACCATAACAACATGGATGATTCTGTAATAAAGGAACGTATAAGTACGATAGAAGCTACTACGGATAGGATTATAGATGGCTTTATGAATTATCTATCAAGCGAATTTAAAAAGTTTAGAAGAGATGATTTGGTTGCTATTAGTAATATAAATAGCAAATATCGCAAAAACAATACTTGGCTTGAAATATATGACGAGGCTTGGTGTGACGACAAGAACCCGCAGGATGAGAAATTTATACTATTTACAGTTTTTAACATAGATAATCAACTCTTTGTTGGAATAGATACGCATAAAAATATGTACAGAAAAGGACTTAAATGGCAAGAAATTTGGTCAATAATTAATCCGAAAGATGTGTCTTATGGCAAAAAGAATTTCTTATTATATGAAAAGCTAGAAATTAATAAAAATGTAATTTTAGATGTCAAAGAAGATTTTGCAAAGGCTATACTAAAAAAAGAAATATCGGCTAGCGAGTTATCTAAGAGCATAAAGAAGTTTGTTGATAAACACAAAGATACAATAATTAAGATAAACAATAATAAAAAAGATAAATTTTGGAAAATGATAGGGGAGTGACTTGAAAGGTCAAATTACTAAAATCGCAAAAATGCAAAATGGAGCAAATATGAAAAAATTCTGGGGTCTTAGGCCGTATATGGAGATTAGCGATTTTATATCGTCTGTAGAGCCAAAACAACTGCTTTCTAGCGAATTGAACGATATCCTGTCAAAATGTGAGGATTTTAGAGAGTATTTGCATTTGGCAAGGCTAGCTTACGATGAGCTTGAAAATGACGAAAATAGGCAAAAGATAATAAAAACTATCCTAAAAAGGGCGTTGCAAGTATGTAAATATCCTATGGAGTATTTTTATGTAGCCAGAAGCGTCTATGAAAATTTAAACGATAAAAAGCTTGCCAAAAAGATCATCGTAAAACAGATAAAAAGATTTAAGATAAATGTCCTGCTTTGCAAGCAAAATGTGTTACCCAGAAAGCATATGAGGACGGTTATAAAAAGTGCTTTAAGCTCAGGCATGAAAAGGCAAAGATTTTTAAATTTCTTAGATATCTTAAGTAGGATAAAAAAGTATAAATCCGTATGCAAAAAATTTTATAAAAAGGCCAAAAATTTAACCGACGGCAACGACGCATACGACGATGAGCTTTTGAGAAGAGAAGCGGCGGCTGTTTGGCAAAGAATCAGATCGGCTAACGAAAAATAGTCTACGTAATTTTATCCATAATATGCATGCGACGTTATACATCGCATGCATACTTAAATTTTAGACATTTATCTCGTTAAAATACTCCCCTATCTCGCCCTTAATCACATCGGACAGCTCCTTTGGCTCAAGCACCTTGATAAATGGGATGTAGTAGTAGATGAGCGGTTTGATCTCCATTATGTTGGTGTACTCTATATCGATAATAACGGAGCCATCGGAGTCCTGGCCATATATGCTTTGCTTGGCATACGGTTTTCTCTCAAAATACTTCTTTATCTGCGGCGCTAAAAGCAGCTTGGCCGTCTTTGGTTCATCTAGCGTCGCCCATGCGGAGTTTATATTTTTTAGCCTATCTTCTATTTTTGCTTCTACATTAAATTTGCCCTCAAGTATTTTAATGTTCGCGATGCTTTTTAGATGAAATTTCTTAAACGTATCGTTTTTGCCCGTATCAAGAAAAAGTAAATACCAAAACCCATCAAACATAGCTAGCTTTAGCGGTTTTATCTTAAATTTAAAGTTATTATACTCGCACTCTACCAGTCTTTTTTCTTTGATGGCGTTTTCAAGTAGTTCGAAATTTGCAAAGTCTTTTTCGTCTAGCTTTTCGTTGTTTATATTGGTTAGTATAGGGTGGTTTAGTCTGCTAGTGATCTGCTCTAGCAAGACGTGAGCCTTTGAATAGAAATTTGCCCCCATAGTTTTTGAGATATTATCTAAGATATTTATGATAGTTCGCTCTTCTTGATCTAGGTTATCTTTGGCCTCGGTTTTATCCATGCTCCACATCCTACCTTTTTTTACGGCTCCGTTTTTGGCTAGCACGTCATAAAGATCTCTTTGTATGGTTTTAGTGCAAACACCGAGTTTCTCGGAAAGCTCGGAGATGTAGTGCGGCTTGTTGCTGATAAGAACGGCTATATCGTTTATACGCTCGTATTTACTTGTGCTGGTTTCGGGGATGATTTTTTTAGGTTTTTGCATGGAAGCTCCTTTGGGAGTATTATAGCGATATAAGACTTATAGTTGTCTAGTTTTAAAGGTATATATAATGTAAAGATGTTTTTATCTGTCAAAAGATTGATATAAATTTAAAAGATTCTTATGGGGTTATTTTGGTTATGACATAACCTGTCGTGCCCTTGTGTTAAATTTCCATCATAATTTAAATCAAAGGAGAAAAGATGCTAAAGTATATCATAGGAGGCGTAGCACTACTAGCTATTGGATACGGATTAAAGACTTATGCCGACGAATACGGGATATTTGATGAAACTAGTGACGAAAAAAATAAGGAAGCGGATCTTGTTTTGGCCGATGAAGATGAAAGCGATGAGCAAGAGGAGTATCCATCTGGGTACGCCGCCGGCATCTAAGCAGTATAAAGCAGGCAAGGACAACATTTGGACCAAGCTTGCTTTGAATTTATACAATATCAAATAAAAAAACAGCAAAGAAGTTAAAAAATACCGAGAAAAACGCTGAAAGATATAGCATAAAAAATCATAAAATGCAGTTTGTAATTTTAAACAACATAAAAGCATAGATTAATGATTTTAAAACTATAATTAACAGAATAAATTCATTAGTAACACCAAAAGAAGGTAAAATGCAGGTAAAATTAGAAAAACCGATGGGGGGGGTAACTCTAGAGACAAATATCTTTCATCAAATTTAATCACTCAAAAATCAATAAACTTCACCATAAGGAACACATATGCAAATTTTAAAGCAAACATATATTAAATACTTGCAAGACGTGTCAGCGATACTAAGTCCTCTAAAATTTGACGTAAAAAAACAGGAAGAGCTAATAGGCTCTTTGCGAGCAACAGAGCTTATCGTGCCCGTTGTAGGCGGCTTTAGCGCAGGTAAAAGTACTCTAATAAACTCATTTCTAGGCTCAGGCGTATTGCCTACAAACATTACTCCAGAAACCGCGCTTGCGACCGAGCTAAGATACGGTGAAGAAAGTTATTTTGAGGCAGTAAAAGAAAGCGGCGATAGCGATAGATATGATCTTACTCAAACAGACGAGATCAAAGATCGGGCTGCGGAGTATAAATTTCTACGTCTTTATCTAAATAACGCAAATTTAAAAGCTATTGCACCGCTCGTACTTGTTGATATGCCAGGCTTTGACTCGCCAGTACAGCTACACAACCAAGTAATTTTAAGTTACTTAAGCAAGGGTAAGTATTTTATAGTGTTAATCAGTGTTGAGGATGGCAATATAACAAATAGTGTGCTTAGAGAAATACAAAATATCAACGCATTCGGCAAAGGCTTTTCGTTTTGTATAAGTAAGGCAAATTTAAGAGCGCCTAGCGACGTAAATTTGATACAAAATAGGATAGAAGAGCAATTAAGAGATTATTTTGATTACCAAAAAGGTGTTATAGCCCTCGGGCTTGACAGTGGCGACGAGTTAAAAAATATACTCGAAAAAATTGATTCAAAAGGACTTTTTAAAAGTATCTTTGAAAACGAATTAAAACAAAATTCATTTGAAGCCCAAAGCGCTATTGATACGACTAAATCAGCCCTAAAAAGTTCCAAAGAAGACGCACAAAACGCTATAAACGAGCTAAAGTTGGGTATAGAAAAATTAAAAGCTAAAAAGCAAACCGCACTTAACGAGATACAAAGCAGATATTCAGACGGTAGCGTAAATTCCGTTATTGCAGCGGTTGCTAACGATATAAATATGAATATCGACGCTCTAGCAGGGCTCGCCGCCACCAACCAGCAAGGTTTTAGTACTGAACTAAACGGCATAATAAAAACATCGCTCGTGCGAGAAATAAAAAGTAAAATGAGCGATATTGGCTCGCAGCTAGTAGATAACTTTAGTCTCGAGATGAGAAGCTTGAATTTGACTGATTTTAAGATAGATGACGTATGGATAGAAAAAATTTCACAAACGACAAAAGAATTTTTACAAAAAGCCCAAAATGGACTTGTAGATTTTAGTGAGAAGCTTAAAAGTGGCGAAAATGCAGGTAAAATATACAAAGTTATAACCACGATCATGGGTCTCACTACGGCAGTTGTAAATCCTCTTTTAGAAATTATCATTATATTTTTGCCAGATATTATCTCGTTTTTTACTCAAGGATACGCCGAAAACAAGAAACGCGAACAGGCTAGAGATCAGATAATAAGCAACGTTATACCTTCTATCAAGTCTAAGCTTAGAAGCGAGATGCCCGCACTACTAAACGAGCAAATAAGCGCTATGATAGAGGTTGTAAGCGATAAATTTGAAGAGCAGCTACGGCAAAAAGAAACCGAAATATCAAAAGTCATAGAAGAAAAAAGCGAAGATATGGAGGCTATAGAAGCTCAAATTTTAGCTCTTGAAAATGCAAAAGAGGAAATAAGGGCACTAACAACTCAAATTCTATATAAGTAAGGACAAAAGATGAACGTAGTTAAATTTGCTAAAGAGCTTGAAGCCATCATAGCCAAATACGACCTCAGTAATGAAGTTTCACTTTTAAAACAAGATAATTCTGTCTCAAAAAGTTCGGAACTAGAAGCTGAACTAGAAGCTATGCAAAAAGATGGTAGAACGCTAAAGCTAGGAATCATAGGACGAGTAAAATCAGGCAAGAGCTCTCTTATAAATGCACTTATTTTTGAGGGTGAAGATGTGTTACCAAAGGCTGCTACTCCGATGACAGCTGCACTTACGGTTTTAAAATATGGGCAAAATTTAGAGGCCGAGGTAGATTTTTTCAGCAAAGAGGACTTGCGGGATATCAAAGAAAATGCGGCAAATTTTCAAAAAAGAAAAAACGAAATAGCCGAAGTTAAATTTAACGAGCTAGTAGAGCTTGAAAAAAGAAAGCAAAAGCTAAATTTTAAAAAACTAGATCAAGAAAAAGAAGCCGAGCTACGAAAAAGGGCGGTGAATATCGCCGAACAAGAGATGCGCAATGACGCAGCTTTAAGCGCAGCCGCCGAGCAATACGAGCGTATCGAGCGTTCCGGGGTAAAATTAAAAAACCTAGAGGAGTTCAAAAATATCTCAGCAACTAGCATGGACGAGCTAAATAGCAAGCTTTATGATTTTGTCGGCGCTGATAGCAAATATATGCCTTTTACAAAATCCGTAACGCTAAAACTAGATAAGGAAAGTCTAAAAGATATAGAGATAATAGATACCCCCGGCGTAAACGACCCTGTTGTCTCAAGAGAGGAGCGCACAAAACAGCTTTTAAAAACTTGCGACGTGGTGTTAGTCGTTTCGCCATCCGGGCAGTTTTTAAGCTCGGAGGATACGAATTTACTTGACCGCGTAACCAAAAAAGACGGTATCAGGGAGGTGTATTTGGTTGCATCTCAAGTTGATAATCAGCTCTTTGGCGGAGAAAAAGAAAAAGGTGGCGGCTTGTTACCAAAAGTACTTGATAATATAAGAGAAACCTTAAGCGCCCAGCAGTCAAGGGTTTTAAAAGAGATAAAAGCTCAAAGTCCGGAAGTGGGCGACAGTCTAAATGAGCTTATAGATAGCAAAGTTCTTTTAAGTTCGGCGACTGCATTTTATATGATGATAAATTATGAAAAACAAGCTAAGTGGGATGCGAACTCAAAACATGTTTGGGGGAATTTAAGCCACTTTTACCGAGATTATTTTGATGACAAACAGTCGGCTTTGGCAAATTTAAATTTGTTATCTGGCATCAAGGCGATTGAGCAAATAGTCTCAAAAGTAAAAGAAAAAAAAGAGGAAATTTTACAAAAAAGAAGCACGGAGTTTATCTCGGTTAAGTCTAAAAATTTACTCAATTATCAACAAG
Source organism: uncultured Campylobacter sp. (assembly GCF_938045225.1). Lineage (GTDB taxonomy): Bacteria > Campylobacterota > Campylobacteria > Campylobacterales > Campylobacteraceae > Campylobacter_A. The sequence goes on along the minus strand of NZ_CALINL010000255.1, from coordinate 2,557 downwards.
CTGTAGAACAGCAAATTCAAGAAAAGATGCAAATACTGGAAAGCTCTGATATAAACGAGATTAAGCGTCAAAGAGAGCAAATGATAAAAATCAAATCAAAAGCTATAGAGGCTGTAAATACCGCATACGAAGACTCTATTGAAGGATTTGAGCTAAATATCAAAGACAGGCTTTTTGCCAAAGTGGAAAGCTACTTTAAAAAGCTAACCGACGATATAGCTAGCAGCGAAGCTACAGAGGAATATAGTTATAAAGTCATAGATAATGGATTTACAAATTTATGGGGACTTTTTGGCGATAGATACAAAACAAAATACGGCACTAGAACCACAGTTCAAGCCGGTTACGTCAAAAACTCTCTCGATCAAGTTATATCTGAAGTAGAAAATTTAACCGAGATAGAGTATAGACAAAACATAGCAGAATGGAAAAAGAGCCTCTATAAATCATTAGTATCCTCGGCTAGAAGTGTCGTGGACGACGACGTATTAGATCCGGTTATTATTTCTCGTACGATAAGGGGGACTTTGAACTCGGTCAAAAACCCGGATATCAACTATAGCGGTTCGTTTCCGAAAGAACTACAAAAAAGCGGTACCCTAAAAGGTTACGAAGCCGAGCAGTTTTTAAGCGCTGCGGGCGAATTTGCCAGAAATCTAAAAAGCAGAGTAAGGAGCGACGTAAAATCTAGCGTCGATGCGCTGATTGGTTCGTTTAAATCCCAAGACGTGGCAAATGTTATTTTTGTAAAATATGATGAAGAGATAAGCTCCCTAGTTAGCGATATAGAAAATAAAGAGCAGGCTTTAGATAGATATAAATTGATACTAAAGGATATAAAAGATGCAGGCAGAAGGTAAAACAAAGAATGCACCTACAGTTAAGGAGTTATTAAAAAGCAGAAAAATTGGGCAGAATGGAGACTTGAAAGCGTCTAATCAAAAACAGGAACTGGTCTCAAAACTCCTTACGGAAAAAATTAAAGAAAAAGAAGAACAAGATAAGGTTTTAACCGACCTTAGCCTTAGACACGAACTAATTTCAAGCCTCCTCGCTGCCAAAGTCCAAAATAAAGGCGTAGCGATGTTCCGCGAGACGTTAAACGGCGATTATATGGAGTTTGCCAATGCCGATGATACGCTGGCAAACGAAGCCGAAGTATTGTTGCAACTTCAAAATATAGAAAAAGAGCTTAGTATCATAGCCGCTTGCCCTGAGCTATATCAAAAAAATATCATAGCCGTCGGCGGTGGATTTAGCGCGGGTAAATCGGAATTTATCAGCAGTTTTATGGATTCTGGCATAAAGCTGCCTATTTCCATCGAGCCAACTACTGCCATACCCGCATACGTGATGAATGCGCCCAAAGAGTATCTACTGGGTTACTCCAAAAACGGGGGTGCGGTTGATTTGCGTAAGATAGATAAAAATTTTCACGCTAGGCTAAATCATGATTTTATGAAAGGATTTAAATTCAACTTAAAAGAAATTTTGCCATTTATCGTGCTAGGCACGAAGCTTAAATTTGAAAATATCTGCTTTATCGATACTCCGGGCTATAACCCATCAGGAAATATAGCAAACTATGGTGCCGACATAGATACGGCAAAAGAGTTTTTGGAAGAAGCGGGAGTGTTTTTATGGCTCGTGGGGCTTGACAGCACAGGCACGATGCCAAGCGGAGATTTGGAGTTTTTAAGCAGCTTGGATCTAGAAAACAAGAAGCTATACGTCGTGATAAACAAAGCCGACCTAAGAGCGCCTAGCGACCTAGAGGCCATTACTGAAACCGTAAGGCAAAATCTAGATAACTACGGTATAAACTACGAAGGCATACAGACCTTTAGCTCCGTTAGAACTCTTGAAAATCATTGCATAGTCGGCAAAAGCTTAGATGAGTTTTTGACCGAATGCGATACGCCTAGCCAAAAGCATGTAGAGATTTTTAATAAGCTAAAAAATATCTACCAAGCCTACAAAGAGGCTATAAAAAATAGCATAAAATATAAAAACTCTATTAAAAAGACATTGCATTCAATAAGAATGGATATACTAGAAGAGGGGGGATTAGATGATGTCGACAGTAAGATTTTAAAATTAAAAAACAAGAGTTATTTTAGCACCGAAAAAGAAGAAAAAAATCTAAAATTTCTCGAAATCGTGATGGATAAATTTAAGGAAGCTGTTAAGGTGGTGTTTGAGATTAAGGATGTTCGGGTGGATTTTAACGAGATTGATATAAATCAACAACAAAAAGATGAAATATTGTCCATGCTAAAAAATACAATAACAGATTTGAAAAAAGAGAGGAATGTATTGGCTGTATGCGGACTGGAATATGCAGGAAAAACGTCCTTTATAAATAGTCTTATAATGTCTAATTTTAAAATACCAATGTATGATGAAAATATCAATAAAGATGAAATGTATATCATTGATAGTGAATATGAAAGAATTATATCTCATAGTTATTGCGGAAAGACTATAGATATGCAACCATACGACCAAGATTATCATCTAAAGCTATACTATGAAGATATCCGAGATAAGTTAGATA
>NZ_CALINL010000254.1 GCF_938045225.1 uncultured Campylobacter sp. | reverse complement strand
AGCCCCAGGATGCGATGAGCCGACATCGAGGTGCCAAACCTCCCCGTCGATGTGAGCTCTTGGGGGAGATCAGCCTGTTATCCCCGGGGTACCTTTTATCCTTTGAGCGATGGCCCTTCCACACAGAACCACCGGATCACTAAGACCGACTTTCGTCCCTGCTTGACGTGTATGTCTCGCAGTTAAGCTGGCTTTTGCCTTTATACTCTGCGAACGATTTCCAACCGTTCTGAGCCAACCTTTGTAAGCCTCCGTTACATTTTGGGAGGCGACCGCCCCAGTCAAACTACCCACCAGACATTGTCCTACTTGAGGATAACTCAAGCTAGTTAGCTATCAGAATAAAAAAGAGTGGTATCTCAACAATGGCTCACCATAAACTGGCGTCTATGGATCAAAGCCTCCCACCTATCCTGCACATTTTTATCCCAATAGCAGTGTCAAGCTGTAGTAAAGGTCCACGGGGTCTTTCCGTCTTGCCGCGGGTAGGAGGAATTTTCACCTCCACTACAATTTCACTGGATCCCTCTTCGAGACAGCTCCCATCTCGTTACGCCATTCATGCAGGTCGATATTTAATCGACAAGGAATTTCGCTACCTTAGGACCGTTATAGTTACGGCCGCCGTTTACTCGGGCTTCGATCAAACGCTTCGCAGAGCTAACGTCATCAATTAACCTTCGAGCACCGGGCAGGCGTCACACCCTATACATCCTCTTACGAGTTAGCAGAGTGCTGTGTTTTTGGTAAACAGTCGGGAGGGACTCTTTGTTGTAACCTTCAATGCTTACGGAGTAAATCCTTCACAAAGTTAGGCACACCTTATACCGAAGATACGGTGCTATTTTGCAGAGTTCCTTGAAGAGAGTTCTTCCACGCGCCTTAGAATACTCATCCCACCCACCTGTGTCGGTTTACGGTACGGGCAACTATAACTAAACTTAGAAACTTTTCTTGGCTCGACAGTATCAGCAATTCGCTATCCATTCCGAAGAACTTCAAACGCCTGTGGGGTCTCGGCTTAAAAAGATCCGGATTTGCCTGGATCTTAACCTACACCTTTCGACTAGCACTACCATCCGCTAGCTTGCTTAACTCTAAGCGTCCTTCCATCGCACATTATAGTTGGCATTGGAATATTAACCAATTTTCCATCGCATACCCCTTTCGGACTTTGCTTAGGACCCGGCTAACCCTACGATGACGAGCATCGCGTAGGAAACCTTGGGTTTACGGCGTTGGGGATTCTCACCCCAATTATCGCTACTCATGCCTGCATGCTCACTTGCATTCGCTCCAGCGCTCCTTACCGGTACACCTTCGACGCTGAATGCAACGCTCTCCTACCACTTAGTAAAACTAAGTCTAAAGCTTCGGTACTCATTTTAGCCCCGTTATATTTTCCGCGCAGAATCACTAGACCAGTGAGCTATTACGCTTTCTTTAAAGGATGGCTGCTTCTAAGCCAACCTCCTGGTTGTTTAAGTAACTCCACATCGTTTTCCACTTAAATGAGATTTAGGGACCTTAGCTGTTAGTCTGGGTTGTTCCCCTCTCGACGACGGATTTTATCACTCGCCGCCTGACTGCCATGATTACACACTAGGTATTCGGAGTTTGATAGGGTTTGGTACATTGGTGTATGCCCTAGCCCATTCAGTGCTCTACCCCCCAGTGTTACTACATGACGCTATACCTAAATATATTTCGGAGAGAACCAGCTATCACGATGTTTGATTGACCTTTCACCCCTATCCACAAGTCATCCCAAGGCTTTTCAACGCCAGCGGGTTGGGTCCTCCACCGGCTCTTACACCGGCTTCAACCTGCTCATGGATAGATCACATCGTTTCGGGTCTGCAGCATCTGACTAAACGCCCTATTAAGACTCGCTTTCGCTACGGCTCCGGGTTTCCTTAACCTCGCCAGACACCACAACTCGCAGGCTCATTATGCAAAAGGCAGTCCATCACACGTCATAAAGAATCGTGCTCTGAATGATTGTAAGTAAATGGTTTCAGGTTCTATTTCACTCTGATCACCTCAGTTCTTTTCACCTTTCCCTCACGGTACTTGTGCGCTATCGGTCTAGTAGTAGTATTTAGGGTTGGATCGTGGTCGACCCGGCTTCAGACAGAATATCACGTGTTCCGCCCTACTCAGGATACTGCTAAGTAAAACAAAGCTTTCATATACGGGAGTATCACCCTCTGTGCTTAATCTTTCCAGATTATTCTATTAGCTAAGTTTAGTCTATATCGCAGTCCTACAACCCCACTAGTAAACTAGTGGTTTGCCCTCTTACGCGTTCGCTCGCCGCTACTAGCGTAATCTCTTTTGATTTCTTTTCCTGAGGGTACTAAGATGTTTCAATTCCCCTCGTTCGCTCCATATTAGGTAGTTAAACTCACATTAAATGCGAGCTTAACTGGGTTGCCCCATTCAGAAATTCCCGGATCAAAGCCCCTTGACGGCTCCCCGAGACTTATCGCAGCCTGGCACGTCTTTCATCGCCTCTACTAGCCAAGGCATCCACCACTTACTCTTAGTAGCTTACCTTTTATTAGTATATAATATATTCTAATTCGCATCACTTCCTTGTTAAAGGTAACTATTAAATTTAAGATTTCATAATGAAGCCTCAAATTTAGATCTATTACGAAATTTAAATCTCTAGCTTTTAAGACGGAAAGCATTGACTAATATCCAGGTAAGTTTTAAATCCTATGATATCTTGTGACGTCAAACTTCTGCATTAAGCAAATAAGCAAGATCTTTAAATCTTTAACAAGTCCTGTAAAATTGTTTTATTTATTAAAACTTGATTGTGACTTTTAACAATGATAAACTAAATAACATTTAGACTTCTCGGCTTGGCAAAGCCAAGCTTGCGACAAGGAGCTTCGCTCCCTTGACCCACCTAAAGCACAAAATTGCTTACGCAATTTCGTAAATTTGGAAGGATAGTCGTTTCCTAAAGTCTAATTAGAAAGCTTATATAAAAAGTTCTCTAATTAGACTTTGTATGCTTGATGTTAAACTAATCATGGTGGAGAATAGCGGGATCGAACCGCTGACCTCCTGCGTGCAAAGCAGGCGCTCTCCCAGCTGAGCTAATTCCCCAATTAAATTCTCTGGTGGGCCTAACAAGACTTGAACTTGTGACCTCACCCTTATCAGGGGTGCACTCTAACCAGCTGAGCTATAGGCCCCTATAGGTTTGCGTCAATCTTTCAAAACTAAACAAGGTCGATTGAGTAGATTATTTATAACAATAATCTAAATTTTCCTTTGACGAATATCTTGTGAGAGAATATTCGTTGTACTCTAGAAAGGAGGTGATCCAACCGCAGGTTCTCCTACGGTTACCTTGTTACGACTTCACCCCAGTCGCTGATTCCACTGTGGACCATAACCAGTTTGGTATTTGGGCTTCGAGTGAAATCAACTCCCATGGTGTGACGGGCGGTGAGTACAAGACCCGGGAACGTATTCACCGTAGCATGGCTGATCTACGATTACTAGCGATTCCGGCTTCATGGAGTCGAGTTGCAGACTCCAATCCGAACTGGGACGTATTTTATAGATTTGCTCCATCTCGCGATATTGCGTCTCATTGTATACGCCATTGTAGCACGTGTGTCGCCCCGGACATAAGGGCCATGATGACTTGACGTCGTCCACACCTTCCTCCTCCTTGCGAAGGCAGTCTCATTAGAGTGCTCGGCCGAACCGTTAGCAACTAATGACGTGGGTTGCGCTCGTTGCGGGACTTAACCCAACATCTCACGACACGAGCTGACGACAGCCGTGCAGCACCTGTCTTAACATTTCTGCAAGCAGACACTCTTCCATCTCTGGATGATTTGTTAGATATCAAGTCCGGGTAAGGTTCTTCGCGTATCTTCGAATTAAACCACATGCTCCACCGCTTGTGCGGGTCCCCGTCTATTCCTTTGAGTTTTAATCTTGCGACCGTACTCCCCAGGCGGTATACTTAATCCGTTAGGTGCATTACTGCCTCGACTAGCGAAGCAACAACTAGTATACATCGTTTAGGGCGTGGACTACCAGGGTATCTAATCCTGTTTGCTCCCCACGCTTTCACGCATTAGCGTCAGTTAAGTTCCAGCAGATCGCTTTCGCAATGGGTATTCTTCTTGATCTCTACGGATTTTACCCCTACACCAAGAATTCCATCTGCCTCTCCCTTACTCTAGACTATCAGTTTCCCAAGCAGTTTAACGGTTAAGCCGTTAGATTTCACAAGAGACTTGATAATCCGCCTACGCGTCCTTTACGCCCAGTGATTCCGAGTAACGCTTGCACCCTCCGTATTACCGCGGCTGCTGGCACGGAGTTAGCCGGTGCTTATTCCTTGGGTACCGTCATAATTCTTTCCCAAGAAAAGGAGTTTACGCTCCGAAAAGTGTCATCCTCCACGCGGCGTTGCTGCTTCAGGGTTTCCCCCATTGAGCAATATTCCCTACTGCTGCCTCCCGTAGGAGTCTGGACCGTGTCTCAGTTCCAGTGTGACTGATCATCCTCTCAGACCAGTTACGCGTCATAGCCTTGGTAAGCCGTTACCTTACCAACTAGCTGATACGATATAGCCCTATCCATTACCGAAAAACTTTCCCGTACCTACTTATATAGATACGGAGTATAAGGTATTAGCAGTCGTTTCCAACTGTTGTCCCTTAGTAATGGGCAAGTTAGCTATATATTACTCACCCGTGCGCCACTAAGATTAAATAGCAAGCTACTTAATCTCCGTTCGACTTGCATGTATTAGGCACGCCGCCAGCGTTCACTCTGAGCCAGGATCAAACTCTCCATATTAACCTTCTTTAGCGCAAAGCAAAGCTTTGCTAAGAAGCAATGCTAAAGTTTAAGATTGCTTACGCAATCTAAATTAGCGTTTAGCTAAATCAAATTTAATTGATTTAGAATTTATATGAAGTTTTAATCAAAAAACTTTAATTTTATTAATTAGTTTTTATCTCTTATCTACTTTCCAGAGAAAGCCTGATAAAAGATTGGCTCAATCGATCACTTGTTTAGATTTCAAAGATTGACTAATTAGTTTAACAGTGTTAATTTAAAAAACATAATTTAAGAGCTAGTTTCAAAAACTCTCAAAAATTAGAGAATTGTTTATTTAACTCAAAATTAAAACTTACGATATTAAAAGAAAAGGCTTTATTAACGTGAAAGTTAAAGGTGGTTTCTCAATTCGTGAGCTGGAATTATACAAGCAAGATGCTTAAAAGAAGCTGAAGGAAAAGGGGGCGTAAAAAATTTTAGAGATTTTTTGTTGGACGTTTTGTTAAAGTTAATCTATCAGAAATTTACCTTAATATATTGGCAAAAACAAAATTCGTTTAGCGGACGAAGCAGTAAATTTAGCGCAATCGTCCGCTAAAAATAAGGCAAATTTAGTTCGCCGTTAGGCTTATTATAAATTCTTTGAGCGAAATTTTATCGTTTACGAGCAGATCGTCGCTACCGACATCGTGTTTAAATTTCGCACTCATATACTCGCCATCTTTGACAAAGAGCGAATTCACGCGCTCCTCAAAAGGCTTGATGCCGTCCATCATTTGATTAAAGTCTCTATCGACCATTAGCCCCTTATACGCGCTCAAAAACTCGGTTATAGACGCAGCCTGCACTTTTATCTCGCCGTCAAATTTGACCGCTTTTAGTGCCATTTGGATATCTACGTCGTCATGTAGCGTTTTGCTTTCCGCGCCAAGCCCTGACGTATCGACAACGGCATTAAATTTTAGCTCTTTGCCGTTCGGGTTTTTAAAGCTAAAATTTTTAATCTCCATCACGTAGTTCTTACTCATCAAAATCTTATAAAGAGCCGACTCTTTCGGGTCGGTGACATACATCGCCATCGCTTCTTTGTTTACGTTTTTCTCGCCAAAGCTCAAATTTAGCTGCGCAAGAACCTTTTTGCCATCCACGTCAAGTGCCCCTAGGCTCGCGTCGGTAAGGGTATCCAGGAGATTTGCGTCCGCGTTTTGCTTTATCTGCGCTAAAAACGACATGCCCGCAATGCCGACCGATTTTGGAAAATCATAGCCCTTAGCGCTATTAAAGCTCATTTTATCGGTCTTTACTCCGATTTTAGCTATATTTTCGTAGGCGGTTTGTATGTTTATAAACGAGATGAGATCGTCAAAGCTCTTAAAGTCGTTAAGCTCGATGAGCGCGGAGGCGTTTTCTATATCGATCTTATCCGTGCCGTCCGTATCGCCGCCGCCCGCTTTTGCGACACCGATTTCTAGGGATTTTATCTTATTTTCTTTGATTTGCGCCTTTGCAAAAGGCTTTGAGATTACAAAGCTAGAGTCATCTTCATTTGTTTTGATATCGGCCAAATTTAGCGTCACATCGCGGGTTTTATCAAATTTTATCAGCGCGTCGACGCTTAAAAACTCGTCCGTACCGAAAATTTTCTTTAGATAGAGCGCAGCCTCGGGCGTTAGCGCCTTCACGTCGCTATGAGCCCTAAAGCCGCTAAATAGCTCGGCAAATCCGTGTTTTAGCGTCGTTTTGGCTTCAAATTTGATCGGATCTTTACCGTCGGTGAGCTCGAGCTTTAGCACCGCGCGCGAGCTAAACAGCCCTTTGTCGTAGTCGTTTTCTACTGCGTTTGCTTTTATATTGAAAAATCCAAGCTTCAGCGTCTCGCTAGTTAGCCTCGCCACGCCTCTATCGTAGGACTCTTTAGCTTTAGACGAGCCGTAAAACGCGACTCCAAAAACCGCGATCAAAACGACCGCGAGCGCAAATATAATCTTTTTCATTTTTTTCCTTGATTTTAAATTTTACTTCGTCGCTGCGATGAGCTCGATCTCGACCAAACCGCCTTTTGGCAGCGTTTTAACGGCGATCGTACTTCTAGCCGGGTACGGTTCGCTAAAAAATTTAGCGTAGATTTCGTTTACGGCCGCAAAGTCCTCGATGTCTGCTAGAAAAATCGTGGTTTTTACCGCGTTTTCAAAGCCAAGCCCCGCCTGAGCCAAAATCGCCTTTAAATTTAGCATTGACTGCTCCGCCTGAGTCCTCACGTCCTCGCCCGCAAATTTGCCCTCCGGCGTGACGCCAAGCTGTCCTGAAATAAACAGAAATCCGTTTGCCTCGATCGCCTGCGAATACGGTCCGATCGCTTGCGGAGCGTCTTTTGTAGAGATAACCTTTTTCATTTTCGTCCTTTGTAAAATTTGGGCGCATATTATCTAATTTACGGCTAAAAAAGCAAATTTCGCTATAATTTCCCGCAAGAAAGGCACGGAAAATATGAAAATCACCCTTGCGCCAAACGAGTTTTTGGATGATTACGTTCTGGGCTGCGAATTTGCGCGAAATGCTGAAATTTCGGGCAATGCGTATCTGTTTTGGAGCGGCGCTATCTGCGCTAAATTTGAAAACTCGCGCATAGTTTTTCTGCATAAAAAAAGCATCCCCGCGCGATTTTGCGAGGCCGCCGCGCACTGTAGCGATCTAGCCGGACTCGTGCTCACGTCGGCATTTTGCTCGTTTACGACTCTAGCGCCTTCGCATCTAGTCGCCAAAAACGGCTCCAAACTCTACCCGCTTTTCGAGCTACGCGAAATTTGCGGGATAAAATTTATAAATTTAAAGAAATTTTACGACGACTTCGGGCTTGACTACGACTACAGAATTTACATCGAAAAGTGCTCGTTTTTCTCGCCTGCGCCGCTTGAAAAGCGCATAAAGCTAACCGAGACGATGTGTCTTGGATATTATTAAATTAATTTACCTTACCGCATTTTGCTTGTCTTTCTCGGTTACGGACGTGAGTTTAGAAAGACGTCTACCGAGAAAGTTTTTCGCATCATCCACGATAGAGTAAACAGTCGGCACGAAAACGAGGCTAAGCAGCGTAGAAACGGCCAGTCCGCAAATCACGGCTACCGACATCGTCGCTCGAAACTCGGCCCCTGAGCCGCTAGCAAACACCGCGGGCGCCATGCCGGCGATCATAGCTATCGTAGTCATCACGATAGGTCGCGCCATCTCCGCGCCCGAGCTTAGCAAAGCCTGCCTGACGCCGCTTCCGCGTAGGCGCTTTTCGACAACAAAATCAACGAGCAAAATAGAGTTTTTGCCCACGATAGCCATGAGCATCAAGATGCCGATGACAGCGGATAGATCAAGCGCGCCGCCGATAGAAAGCGGAAGCGCGATAAATATCGTAGCAGGCTGCAAAAAGTCGCGGAAAAGCACGATCAAAACCAACAAAAATATCGTCACGCCAAAGCCAAGCGCGATGCTAAACTGCTCAAACATCTCGCTCATATACTCGCTATCGCCGTACTCGGGCGAGGAGATGCCTGAAGGCAAATTTTGCATCGCGGGCAAGGCGTGAATTTGCCCCAAAACCTCGCCTACGGTAAATCCGGGTTGCAAATCGGCCTCGACGGCGATCTTACGACGTTTATCAAACCTCTCTATGTTAGCCGCGCCCTGCGAATACGAGATTTGGGCTACGCTTGAGAGCGGCACGGCCGTCCCTGTCGCGCTTTGGACGTAAATTTTACGCAGAACATCAAGATCGTCTCTGGCGCTCTCCTCTAGGCTCACGCGGATAGGCACTTGGCGATCCGGCAGGTCAAATTTCGCCGACGCCGCGTCCGTGTCGCCTACGGTAGCGATACGCAAAGCTTCGCCAACGGTCTGATGGCTCACGCCCAGCCTTGCGGCCTCTTTTTTGATTAAATTTACGCGGATTTCGGGCTTTTGCAGCGGTTCGTTTACTTGAGCGTTTTTCACGCCCGCAACTCCGCTCGTTTGGGATTTTATTAGCGACGCCGTTTGCGATAGCGCGTCCGCGTCCTCGCCCGCTAGGATGACCGAGATATCGCGCGCTGCCATCTCGTTAGCGAAGGCAAATCTCATATCGCTAAATTTAGCCAGCTCCGCCCGCAGTTCGTTTTCAAACTCCTTTTGCGTGACGGCGCGCTGATTGTGCGGTTTTAGCGTGATTAGCAGTTCGCCCTTGTACGTTTCGCCGCCGCCTCCGGCTATCGCAAAAACCGACCGAACGGCAGGGTTTTCTTTGATGACGCGAATAAATTTATCAGCCTCTCGTCGGTCTGATCTAGCGTAGAACCCGGAGCTAGCGTGATATTTACGCTGCTTCTGCCAACGTCGCTTTGAGGTAAAAATCCCGTCGGTAAAAGCGGAATTAACGCAAAGGATCCGAGTAGCAGCAGAAAGCCGGTAAAAAGCGTAAATTTACGGTGATCTAGCGTTAAATTTAGCAAATTTAGATAGGCCGCCTTTAGCTTACCCGCTTCGCGCTCCTCTTTGGCCTCGGGCTTTAGGATATAAGCCGCTAGTAGCGGAGTGGCTAAACGCGCGACCAAAAGCGAAGCCAAAACCACCGCCGCGACGGTTATACCAAACTGCCTAAAATACTGCCCGATGCCTCCGCCGATAAAACTAACGGGCAAAAATATCGCCACTATCGTTAGCATAATGGCAACCACCGCAAAGCCGATATCATCAGCCGCGTCTATGGCGGCTTGGTATGGGCGTTTGCCTAGAGCTAGGTGTTTTTTGATATTTTCTATCTCCACGATCGCGTCGTCCACGAGTATACCGATCACTAGCATGAGAGCTAGCAGGGTGATGCCGTTTAGCGTGTAGTCCAGTAGATAAAGCGCCGCAAACGTCGGCAGGATCGAAAGAGGCAGCGACACGGCCGCCACTAGCGTCGCTCTCGCGTCTCCCAAGAAAACAAACACGACCAAAACCGTCAGTATCGCGCCCTCGGCTAGCATCCAGATCGTTTGGTCGTAGCTTTGCTTAGTCTCGTTCGCCGAGGTGTATATCTCGTCTATCTTTACTTCCGCATGCTCTGCGGTAAATTTAGCCAGCTCCTCCTCGACCTTTTTTATCACGACCGTATCGCTGGCGCCTTTTGAGCGCGAGATACTAAAACCCGCCGTCTCTAGCTCATCCATCCTAGAACGCGATCTAGGTTCGGCGTGCGAGTCCTCAACGCGAGCGATATCGCCCAGACGGACGTTTCGGCCGCCGTCTAACCAGATAGGAGTGTCGGCTAGCTTCTCGACGCCCCTTGCGCCACCTGTTACGCGCAGGCTGTTTTCAGCACCGTCTAAAACCGTCCTGCCCGCGGGCAAATCGGCGTTATTTTGCGCGAGCTGCTTGTTAATATAAGCAGCGTCTATCTTTAGCGAGCTAAGCGCGGCGGGGTCTAAAAGCACCCTAATCTCGCGCATAACGCCGCCCAGGCGCTTTACTTGTTGTACGCCCGGGATCGCTAGCAGCCGCCTTTTTATCTCGTTATCTATCAGGTGCGATATCTCGCTTTGGTCTAAATTTACGCTTCCTACCGAATAAAATGCGAGCGCCCCGCCCTCGACGTCCACGCGCTCTACTAGCGGCGTATCGATGCCGGCCGGTAGTTCGTCTCTGATCTGCGAGATAGCGTTTCGCACGTCGTTTACGGCTCTATCGACATCCGTCTCGATGGCAAACTCCACCGTCGTAGCCGAACTACCCTCGGAGATCGTAGAGCTAACGTGCCTCACATCCGCCAGCCCGCCCACGGCGTCCTCGATGCGCCTAGTAGTCGAGCTTTCCAGCTGCGTAGGCGACGCTCCGACCTGCGTGACCGTGACGCTAACGATAGGGAAATTTACGTTTGGGTTTGCGTTTATCGGTAGGCGCAAAAACGACGCTACGCCGCCCAAGCTAAGCGCGATAAAAAGCACGATAATCGGGACGGGATGGCGAATCGCCCAAGACGAAATTTTCACTCCACACCCCTTTGCGCCGCTTCGCCGTCGTTTACTAGCGCGGAGGCTTTTAGTGCGACCTCATCGCCCTCGCTAACGCCTGTGATTACCTGCACTAGCCCGTTTACTCTAAGTCCAGTTTGGATTTTTCACTTCTGCGCCTTGCCGTCTTTTATTAGCGTCGCAAACGCGCCCTCGTCCGTAAACGAAATCGCCTGCGCAGGCAGCGCTAACGCGCTAAATTCGGGCAGGTCGATGACGGCTTTGACGTACGAACCGATAAATTTAGCCCCGCCGTCTAGCGAAATTTTGACCTTGCCTAGGCGCGAGCTCGTATCCACGCTCACGGGCACCAGCCGCACCTTGCCGTTTACGGCCTCTTTTACGCCGTAAATTTGAGCCTGCGCGCTCATACCGACTTCTATCTGCGCTAGCTCGGCTGCATCCGCGTCCGCAGATAGCTCGATGACGTCGTCTTTTGCGATGTTAAACAAAGCCTCGCCGCTAGTTAGCGCGCCGATTTGGGCTTTTTTGGCCGTTATTACGCCACTAACGGGCGCTATCACGCTAGCTTTGCCGAGCTGGTCTTTAGCCTCCGCGATCTGCGCGTCTATCTGCGAGATTTGTGCTTTTGCGGAGTTTAGGGTCGCTCTAGCTCTTGCTTCTTTCGCGCTTGCTTGTTCGAGTTCTTGTGAGCTGATCGCCTTTTTTGCGGCTAAGCTTTTGGCTCGCTTTAGCGCGGACTCAGATTCGCTAAAAGCAGCCTTAGCGGAGTTTAAATTTTGCTTTGCGGCCTCTAGCGCGGCGGTTTGCTGGTCAAATTTCGCTTTTACGCCGGCATTATCTAGCAGAGCTAAAATTTGTCCCTTTTGTACGCTTTCGCCGACCTCGACTAAGATCTGGGCGATTTGTTGTCCTTGCAGCGCCGAGCCTACGGCAACATCGTCTTTAGCGACCAGTTCGCCGTGCAAATTTAGCTTCGGATTAAATCGTTGGGTTTTGGGCGAAACGACCGTGAGCTTTATCGCTTCGCCGTTTTGATTTTCCTCAGCGTCCGGATTTTGTCTATCTTGACGAGCGCTTGGCTCGCGAGCGTCGCCGTCTTTTACGTCCGTTTGGAGCGTTTGCCGATCGGACGAGTTTTGCTTGTTTTGCGGCAGTACTTCTTGTGCTGATTTATTTTCCTGTGCCGCCGCTACGAAAATCAGCGCAAACGATAAAAAATATGCCTTTAAAATTTTGCCGAATTTCATAAAATTTCCTTTGATATTAGTCTTAAAATTTACTATATTAGCAAAATTTAGGACTAAAAGTCAATCCAAAAACCTTGAAAATATTTTAGGATTTTACTAAAATTCGCCCAAAATAAAAAAGGAAAACGATGTATAACTTTGACGACCTAGGTAAAAAAATCAGTGAGCTCAATGAGTGCACAAACGCGCTGATCGCCAAAACCGGGCTTAGCTACAGCGAATTTGCGGTGCTTTATACGCTAGCAAAAGACGGCTGTTCGACTCAAAAAAAGATCGGCGAAGAGTGGCTCATACCAAAACAAACGGTTTTTAACGTCTGCAAGGATTTTCGCCAAAAAGGACTAGTGCAGATAGGCGAGCAAAGCGCTGACAAAAGAGAGCGCGCGATGAGTCTCACGCAAAAAGGGCACGACGTAGCTGACCCTATCGTGCACGCTAGCGACGAGCTGGGCGAGCGGGTATTTGCTAGGCTTGGCGAAAAAAACGCCCAGAAGCTATTTTCGCTACTGGCGCGCTTTTGCGAGATTTGCGACAAAGAGATCGAAAATACGCCTGATATCCAAACGGAAATTTAAGCTTGCTTGGATTTAATTAAGTCGTTTTTGTCGTATATTTTTTGCCAAAATGCCAGCAAACGCCTACAAGACCGGAGCTAGCTACAAGCCGCGCGCAAAATACTCTAGCCAAATACGCCATACGCTAACGACGTTCCCGGCTCTTCCTAAATTTACCTACTTGCTTGCCTTTTTCGTACTCGGCGGCTTAAATTTTACAGATTTATATAGTAAATTTAACGAAAAAGTCGTCTTGCCAAATTTGTCGCTTAAATTTAATCGGCGACGGCGAAAATACGGCCCAAAATGTACAGACGATTTACCAAAGCGCACAGCGAATTTGCCTGCTGATTTATCTTTGCAAACGCAAGCGGCGCTACCTAAATTTAGCATTTACAGCTTATAAAATCGCCGCAATACGCCTTAAGGCTACGCCAATGTTTAATCTTGCAACCAAAAAATTACGAGTAAATTTTGCCCGCTAAATTTTTACGTGTCGCGTAAAGTAGTTTAGAGCCGTATCTACGTGTCAACTTCCGCTGCCCACTCAAACAAAATTCGCCGAGTCGTATCGCTCAAATGCCGCCGATTTGTCGACAACAATCGTCAAATTTATCCGCAAACGGCAAAATTTAATTTTCGTAACATTTTAGAAATTTATTTACGTTTTTACTCATGTATAGTAAATTTTGGCAGCTTAAATTTTAAAATTAATCAAAAAATATAATTCAAAACTCTATAATCGGTAAATTTAAAACCAAAAGGAGAAAAAATGAAACTATTTTCAGCGCTGGCTTTGTGCGCGGCGATGGTGTTTAGCGCGCAAGCTGCGGAAAAATATAAGATCAAGCTCGCCTCCACCTACGAGAGCAACGTACCCGTGCTAGGCGACGCTCCGAAGAAATTTAAAG
>NZ_CALINL010000253.1 GCF_938045225.1 uncultured Campylobacter sp. | reverse complement strand
CCTCTTCAAATGCGCCTGCAGATAAGATTTTAGCTATTCTAGCATTTAAAAGCTCATCTACTTTGAGTTTTTCGAGCTTATCTAATTCGGTTATAAAATAGCTTGCAAGTGCTTTTACAGCAGTTTCTTTATCTCTGTGAGCGCCATTTATCGGCTCTTCTATGACGTCATCTATCAAATTTAAGCTTTTTAGATCGTCAGCGGTTATTTTTAGCGCCTTCGTAGCCTGCTCTTGTTTTGACGGATCGTTCCAAAGTATAGCCGCGCAACCCTCTGGCGAGATAACTGAAAAAACAGAGTTTCGCATCATGGCTAGCTTGTCGGCTACGCCTATAGCCAGTGCTCCGCCGCTTCCGCCCTCGCCTATAACGACGGCTATCATAGGAGTTTTTAAATTTGCAAATTCAAATAAATTTCTAGCGATTGCCTCGCTTTGACCGCGCTCCTCAGCCGCAACGCCCGGATACGCGCCCGGAGTATCGATCAAAAACAGTATAGGAAGTCCAAATTTCTCAGCCATCTTAGCTATTCGCAGTGCCTTGCGGTAACCCTCTGGATGAGGCATACCAAAATTTCTTTTTAGTTTATTTTTAGTTCCTCTGCCCTTTTGCTCGCCTATCACGACGACTTTTTTAGAGCCTATATAGCCGATAAAACAAACTATCGCCCCATCATCGCGATACGCTCTATCGCCGTGAAGCTCATAATAATCCCTCATCATGCCTTTGATGTAGTCGATAGCGTAAGGACGATCCGGATGACGAGCCAAAGCAAGGCGTTGAAATTCGTTGAGATTTTTATAAATCTTAGCGGTCTCTTTTTCTAAATTTTTATTTAGAATTTCTACCGCATGTTCATCGCCGCGAATTTTCGCATTTGCGATGTCATCATCTATTTGCTTGATACCTTGTTCAAAGTCTAGATAACTTGCCATTATATCTTCTTAAATATAATAGAGCCATTCGTGCCGCCAAATCCAAAAGAGTTGCTCATAACGGCATTTAGCTCAGCTTTTCTAGCCACGTTTGGCACGTAGTCTAGATCGCATTCCTCATCTCTTGTTGTATAGTTTATCGTAGGCGGTATAAGCCCTTCTTGCATAGCCATTATAGACACGACTGCTTCTATCGCGCCAGCCGCACCTAGGCAGTGTCCTGTTTGCCCCTTAGTAGAGCTAACCGGAGGTACATTGCCACCAAAAAGAGCTTTTAAGGCTGCAGTTTCGTTTTTATCATTGGTCGGTGTCGAGGTGCCGTGTGCATTAATGTAATCGATCTGCAAATTTCCAGCCATTTTTAAGGCCTTTTTCATCGCAGAAAGCGGTCCTTCAAGCGAAGGCGAAGTTATATGATACGCGTCGCCGCTCTCGCCGAATCCTACTATCTCGGCATAAATTTTAGCCCCTCTAGCCTTAGCGCTTTCATACTCTTCGAGCACGAGTGCACCGCTACCTTCGCCCATGACAAAGCCGTCTCTGTCTTTATCAAAAGGTCTTGATGCCGTTTGCGGATCATCGTTTCTTGTAGAAAGCGCCTTCATAGCCGCAAATCCGCCGATGCCTACGCCGCAAACCGTAGACTCGGAGCCTACGACTAGCATTTTTTGCGCTTCACCGACCATGATAGTTTTAGCCGCTTCGATGATGGCGTGAGCAGACGCAGCACATGCAGTTACGCTAGAGATATTGGGTCCTTTTAGACCGTGCTCTATCGAAACTATGCCGCCCAGCATATTTACTAGCGCAGAAGGTATAAAAAACGGAGAAATTCGCCTTGAGCCTTTTTCAAGTAAGATATTGGAATTTTTTTCGATATTAGGCAAACCGCCTATGCCGGCAGCAGAGCTAACGCCGAAATTTTCAGCGTCAAATTCGCCGAAATTCGCATCAGCCATAGCCTCTTTAGCAGCTTTTAATCCAAGCTGTATAAATCTATCGACCTTTTTTACCTCCTTAGCGTCCATCACGCTAAGCGGGTCAAAGTCCGTTATCTCGGCAGCAATCTGAACTGGAAAATCGCTCGCGTCAAAAGATGTTATCTTTTTTACGCCGGTTTTACCTTCGCAGATAGCCTTAAATGAACTATCTTTGTCGAGCCCTAAAGCATTGATCATCCCAATCCCGGTTACTACGACTCTTTTCAAGATCTCTCCTTACAAAAACTTATTTATTTAGGTTCTCGATATAGGTTACGACGTCGTTTATAGTGATCAGCTTCTCAGCGTCGCTATCAGGTATCTCTACCTCAAATTTTTCCTCAAGAGCCATAACTAGCTCGACTACGTCAAGCGAGTCCGCGCCTAGATCTTCGATAATCTTAGACTCACGCTTTACCGCATCCTTATTCACGCTTAGTTGCTCGACTACTACGTCTCTTACGTCCTCAAATATTGCCATTTTCTTCTCCTAAAAATAAAAATTTCGTGATTTTAATATATTTTAGCTTAAACTTTCGCAAAAACGTAAAATTTACGCGCTTACATATATAGTCCGCCGTTGATCTTTAGCGTCTCGCCAGTGACGTAGCTAGCGTGATCGCTTAGTAAAAACGCCACGGCTTCGGCCACTTCGCTAGCGCTTCCGAATCGCTTTAGCGGGATGTTATCGCTGTAGATTTTTTTGATCTCGTCGCCCAGCTCGCTCGTCATATCCGTCTCGATAAAGCCCGGCGTTACGCAGTTAAAGCGGATATTTCTCGCCGCGCCTTCTTTGGCGAAGCTTTTGTTCATCGCGATCATTCCGCCCTTGCTAGCAGCGTAGTTGGCTTGCCCCGCATTGCCCATCTCGCCTACGATAGAGGCTACGTTTACGACAGCGCCGAAGCGTTTTTTGCTCATTACTTTTAGCGCCTCGCGGCATCCGATAAAGGCCGAGGTTAAATTTGCGTTTATCACGCCGGTAAAATCCTCCGTCTTCATACGAAGCGCGAGTTTGTCGTTCGTGATACCGGCGTTATTTACGAGGTAACTTAGCTCGCCGTCGGCGTCCGCGATCAAATTTATCGCTTTTATAAACTCATCCTCATCCGTCGCGTCAAATTTAACCACCGCAGCCTGTCCGCCGTTTGCTACGATCTCAGCTTGCAGGGCATCGGCTATTTCGGGTTTTGAGCGATAGTTTATCCAGACTTTTAGTCCCATTTGCGCTAGTGTTTTGGCTATCTGTGCGCCGATACCGCGGCTTGCGCCGGTGATTAGCACGTTTTTTCCGCTAAATTTCATTTTTTCTCCTTGATTTCAAATTTTACTCGCATTTTATCAGACGAAAGCTAAAAAGCCTTTTACCTAAAATTTATATAGTATTAAAACAGTGCCTCGTCCATCTCGGCCGGTTTTTCGATGCCCATCAGCGCCAAAATGCTCGCGGCGATATTATTTAGACCGCCCGCTTTTACCGCCTTTACGTCCTCGCCCATCACGAAGCAAAATACGTCAAAAGTCGTGTGATTGGTTAGCAAATTACCCTGCGCGTCCTTCATCTGCTCGCAGTTGCCGTGGTCGCTCGTGATGATTAGCGCGTGGTTTTTCTCTTTTGCCTTTGCCACGATGCGCCCTAGCGCCGCATCCACGGCCTCGACCGCCTTCACCGCCGCGTCAAATTCGCCCGTGTGTCCGACCATATCGCCGTTTGCGAAATTTACCACGATAAAGTCTTGTCCGTCCTCCATACCTTTTAGCACCGCTTCGCACACCGCCTGCGCGCTCATTTCGGGCTTTTCGTTGTAGGTTTTTACTTTTGGGCTTGGCACCAGCACGCGCGTCTCGTTTTGGGCGAGCTCCTCGACGCCGCCGTTAAAGAAAAACGTTACGTGAGCGTATTTTTCGGTCTCGGCGGTGTGCAGCTGTGTTAGGCCCGCGTTTGCGACGACCTCGGCAAGGGTATTTTTTAGCTTTTCGTTTTCAAATAATACGGGAAAGGCGAAATTTGCGTCGTATTCGGTCATCGTGAGTAGATTTTTGACGACGAGCGGACGCGCGAATTCGCTAAAATTTTCATCGCCCAAAGCCGCCGCTATCTCGCGCACGCGGTCGTTTCTAAAGTTTATAAATATCACGCCGTCGTCTTCTCCGATACCCTCAAACCCGCCAAAGCTAGCCGGCACGATAAACTCGTCCGTCACGCCCGCCTCGTAGCTTTGCATGACGTATTCTAGCGGCGATACAGTTTGCCCGTTTTCCCCGCGGGTCATCGCGTCGTAGGCCGTTTTTACGCGCTCCCAGCGCTTGTCGCGGTCCATCGCGTAAAATCTACCGCTAACGCTAGCTAGCTTAAAGCCCCCGCTTTGCGCCTTTTCTTGCAGCGATTTTATGAATGCAAGCCCGCTTTTGGGCCCCACATCGCGACCGTCGGTTATCGCGTGGGCGCATACTTCGCAACCGTTTGCGACCGCAAGGGAACACATCGCATCAAAGTGGCTCATGTGCGAGTGCACGCCGCCGTCTGAGTAAAGCCCGACGACGTGGACGCGTTTGCAAGTTTTAAACAAATTTAAAAGCTTTTCGCTTTTGGCTAGCGAGCCGTTTTCAAAACCGAGCGAAATTTTTACCAAATTTTGATACAAAACCCGCCCGCTGCCGATGCACATGTGCCCGACCTCGCTGTTTCCCATCTGTCCGTCGGGCAAACCGACTGCTAGGCCCGAGGTTTTTATGAGCGCGTTTGGGACGTTTTTAAACAGCCAGTCGTATGTGGGCTTTTTTGCCGCCGCAAATGCGTTAAATTCGTTACTTTCATTGTATCCGATGCCGTCTGTGATCACCAAAATAGTTTTTTGCGCCATTTTTAAATTTTTGCCTTAAATTTAGATATTTTTTAACGGCATTATACTAAAATTAGCCTTTTTTAAAATAAAGGCTTTTATGTTTTACTATATTTATGAACTGTTAAATTTTAATATCTTTCAATACATCACCGTTCGCGCGGGCTTTTCGTTTTTCATCGCATTTTGCTTGACCGTTTGGGCGCTGCCTAAATTTATCGCGTGGGCGAAGGCCAAAAACGCCGCCCAGCCCATCTACGAGCTAGCTCCGCAAACGCACCAAAAAAAGGCCAAAACTCCGACAATGGGCGGGCTGGTTTTTATCGGAGCGGCACTTGCGGCGAGCGTGATCTGCGCGAGACTAGATAACGTTTTTGTCTTCGCCTCGCTTATCTGTCTTGCGGGCTTTACGGCGCTTGGGTTTAAAGACGACTATCGCAAAATATCAGGCGGCAAAAATCACGATGGACTAAGCCCTAGAGCCAAGCTTGTGGCGCAAATTTTGATCGCCTTTGCAGTTTCTTCGATGCTGTATTTACACGGCGAGCTGGGCAGTAAATTTTATCTACCGTTTTACAAATTTGCGGTGCTTGATTTAGGCGTTTTTGCGGTGGCCTTTTGGACGCTCGTCATCGTCGCAGCCTCAAATGCGGTAAATTTAACCGACGGCCTAGACGGCCTAGCTACGGTGCCTGCGGTGTTTTCGCTACTGACGCTGGGCGTGTTCGCCTACATCTGCGGGCATGCAGTCTTTAGCTCGTATCTGCTTTTACCAAAGATCGCGGGCGTGGGCGAGACGGTCGTAGTGGCCGCCGCTCTAATCGGCTCGCTGATGGGATTTTTGTGGTTTAACTGCCATCCGGCCGAGGTTTTCATGGGCGATAGCGGAAGCCTAAGCGTGGGCGCATATATCGGGCTTATGGGCGTGATGACGAAAAACGAAATCCTGCTCATCATCATCGGCTTCGTGTTCGTGATGGAGACCTTGAGCGTGATTTTACAGGTCGGAAGCTTTAAAATTTTTAAAAAGAGAATTTTTCTCATGGCGCCTATACACCATCATTTTGAAATAAAAGGCTGGGTAGAAAACAAGATCATAGTGAGATTTTGGCTGATCGCCGTTTTGGCAAATTTGATCGCCATGACCGCGTTAAAAATCAGATAAATTTAATAAGGAAAAATTGATGAGAGCGCAGATAGAGCCGGATTACGAGACGGCTAGAAAAAGATACGACGGGATTTTAGAGAAAATTTTAGCCTATACGGACTACTGCGACGAACACGGCGACGAGAGCGGCGAGAAATACCGCGAGCTAGAAAACGAGCTGCACGCAATCACTGGCAAAGATATGAGTAAATTTGACCTATGGGAGTGGTGGGAGGCCGACGGGGCTGAAAATTTAGCCTTTGATATCGCGCTTCCGGAGCCTCGCCTCGTGCCAGACATCACAAAGGACGAGCTGCGCGAGATCATAGAGCGCATGACGAGTTTCGAGCCGCAAGAGAGCGAAGACGAGTTTTTGGACGAGTTTTACGATCGTCCGAATTTCGCTTGCGAAGGCGGATATTTTACCGAGTTTTTAAAGCTAAATTTTAAAGATACTTATGATTTTAAACTTTTTACCAGACACAAACGAAACGGCGTGATGACCGAGCTGAACGCAGAGGAAATAACGCAAATTTTATGGGGCAAAAGGGCGTAAAAAGGAGCAAAAATGAGAAAATCGCTATTTGGTTACGGCGGTACGACGCGAGCGATCGCGAAAAACTTCGGCAAAGAGGGCGGCTGGGACATCTACGACGATAAATTTAGTGAGATCTCAAGCGACGAATGGGGCAACACGCTACTGCCGCCAAACCTTTTCGTGCCCGAAAAAAGTGGCCTCGAGATCCCAAGCCCCGGTTTCCCGCCGACCCTTTTCGTACCAGAAAAAAGTGGCTTAGAGATCCCTAGCCCCGGCTTTCCGCCCGGTCACGAGATAGTTAAAAAGGCGCAAAATCTAATCAGCGAATACGACTATTTTTATAAAATTTACGGCGCCAAAATGCCCTTTACCGTCTGGATCAGCGGCACGAACGGCAAAACTACGACGACGAAGATGACGCAGCACCTGCTAGCATGCCATGGCTCCGTCATGGGCGGCAACGTCGGAGTTCCGCTCGCAGACCTAGATCCAACCGCCAAAATTTGGATACTCGAGACCAGTTCCTTTACGATGCACTACACGAACTTCGCGACGCCTGGCATCTACGCGCTTTTACCTATCACGCCAGATCACCTCAGCTGGCACGGCGACTTTGTCCAGTATGAGCGCGCCAAGCTAAAGCCGCTAGCGACGATGAGCGAAAGCGCGGTCGCAATCCTGCCTAAAATTTACGCCAATACGCCTACTAAAGCAAAGGTGATAAGCTACGAAAACGAGGCGGATTTGGCCGAGTTTTGCGGCGTAAATTTAGGCGATATCGCCTTTAAAACGCCATTTTTAACGGACGCGCTTTTAGCTCTTACTATCCAGAAAATTTTGCTCGATAGATGCGACGTACGGCTACTAAACGACTTTGTCATCGAAGGCAATAAGCTCGAGGAGTTTCACGATGCGCGCGGCAGGACGTGGGTTAATGACACGAAAGCGACCAACATCGACGCGAGCATCCAAGCCGTCAAGCGATATGAGGGCAAATTTTTGCATTTGATTTTAGGTGGCGACGATAAAGGCGTGGATATGCGGCCGCTTTTTGAAGCTTTGCGCGGCGCTAAGGCGCAAATTTACGCTATCGGCTCAAATACGGATAAACTAATGAAGCTTGCCGGCGAGTTTAAAATCCCTGCCGTAAAATGCGAGTTTTTAAACACCGCCGTCGGCGAGATAGATAAAAATTTCAAATTTGACGGAGCCGCTAAGACTAGCGCAAATAGTGAAAATTTGGACGAGATAGCGCTTTTAAGCCCTGCTGCGGCAAGCCTAGATCAGTTTAGCAGCTACGTAGAGCGCGGTGATGAATTTAAAAAGGCGATTTTAAATTTACAAATTTGACGCAACGTACGCACCGCAAATGCCATCAAATTTGAGCAAATGGTCTTGAAATATTTTTTTTACTTTAAAAACGCCAAATTTTATATATTTAACCAAAATTTAAGTATCAAGTGGCTAAAATCACATTTCTTTTCAACAGCGTGGTTGGATAGCTCAGTCGGTAGAGCAGCAGACTGAAAATCTGCGTGTCGGCAGTTCGATTCTGCCTCTAACCACCATTCTATTATTTAATCCCTTATAATACAGATAGTGTTAATAAAATTTCAAGATATGTTACTTTATAGACTATACTTAACTATCTCTTGGTATATATAATATTGCAGCGCATTGAATTTAAACATTCCTGTGTATCTTTTGCATTTTGGGATATGCTAAATTTATTTAGTAAACAACCCAAATTTATAAACAAGTAAATTTTACATCCGTTTTATGTCTAAAACGCAAAATAAGACAATTTTTACATATTACAAATACTGATAATGCTAAATATTGACCAAGTCATAAATACATGGAAGCCTATTTGACAATATCTACCGAATTTATAAATTATCCGAAAATTTTATT
Source organism: uncultured Campylobacter sp. (assembly GCF_938045225.1). GTDB lineage: Bacteria > Campylobacterota > Campylobacteria > Campylobacterales > Campylobacteraceae > Campylobacter_A. The sequence continues at coordinate 8,942 of NZ_CALINL010000253.1, read as the reverse complement.
CAAATTTGACGCCGCCAAGGGCCAGGCTTGATATCTAACTCCTAGCTCCTGGAGCGAGCCAATCAAAACCCGTGCGCTTTTTTTAGCTCCGGATCGATCGATTTTTTCGCGCAGTCCTTGGTCACGCTCACGTAGGTCGCTATCGCGGATGTCACGTGTATGCACTCGCGAAAGCCCGCCGCATTTAGCCGCTGCGCCGTGACTTCGATCTTAGTTTTGATCGAAGTGTTTCCCACGTCCGTTATCTTGGCGTAGCAACTCACGACGTCGCCGACGAAAACGGGTTGTTTAAATATAATCTCTTGCATCGAGATCGTCACAACACGCTCCGGAGCCACTTCTCGCGCGGCCTGAGCGCCCGCAAGGTCGATCTGGCTTAGTATCCAGCCGCCAAATATATTTCCAGCCGAGTTTGTGTCTTTTGGCAGGGCGACTTGCTTCATGCGAGGTTCGCCCATGCCTTCTAATGTTTTTTCCATTTTTATCCTTTCTATTTTTATTTAATTTTGCAAATTTAGCGACAATCCGCCGCATTTGGCTTATTTTGCGTCAAGCCGGGGTTAAATTTGACGCGTAAAACCCGCGTCTTTATAGCGCAAATTTAGCGTCAAAAAGGTGCGGGTCTCGGCCGCTCAAAAAGGCAAATTTACAGCCCAATCAGCCGCGAGCTAATGTCAAATTTGATGCCGCAAACGCGCTTTATTTCTCTCCCGCTTGCCATTTTTCCCATTCGCCGCTCTCATCAAGCTCGTTTCCGATAGCCTTGTAGCGGGCGTAGTAGTGCTCTACAAATGCCCTTGCCTGCGCGTGTTTAGGCAGATAGCTTTTGCCATCTTTCTCGCAAAATTTCGCCAAAAACTCGCCCGCAGGAGCGCGCCTTGCGTAGTGAAGCGCCAAATTTTTGTAGTTTGCAAGGCAGATTTCTTTAAATTTAGCGTAGTGCTCGCGGTCAAATTTGACAACCAAAGCGCCGCCCGCAAAGCTAAGCGCGCCCGAGTCAAACAGCAAACTCAGATGTATGAGCCCCTCGCAGTAGTACGCGCGCACCTCATCGACCTCGCGCCACGCGATGAGTCCGACTGCGCGGGCGATCAGCTCGTGAAATACGCTCATCTCATAGCTCGCCTCGCCGCCGATAAAGAAATTTACCAGCCCGCCCGTAGTCGCCTTGTACTCCTCGATAAATTTAAACTCGCCGTCCGCGTTCATCGTCTTTTCCGTGTCGGTGCCGACGAAAAGTATATGTCCAAACTCGTGGCCGATCGTGGAGATTTCGTAGGTTTTCTTCCAAATTTGCGGCTTTTTAAACAAAATTTCGCGCCCGTAGTCCAAAAACTCGCGCGAAAAAATCTCCCCGCTAAGCTTCATAAACGGCCGCGCCTTGGCGCTCTCGTAAACGTGCTCGACGAAGGCGAATATCTTTTTGCCCCGCTCCTTGCTCACGGTCTCGTCGTTTGGCACGACCTGAGCCGAAAATAGCCCGTTTAGCTCGGCGCCGTAGTAGATCATCGGCACGCTGATGTACGTTTGCGTTCTAGCGACGTTTTGCGTAACTTGGCGCGCGAGCTGGGCGTCCTCTATCCCGCACTCGCGGCAAATTTGCTCGTAGGCGCGGATGACGCTGGCTTTAAACTTCTCCTCGTCAAAGTCGCTGGCACCCGCTAGCCTCACGTCCCACTCGAGCGCGACGGCGTGCGTGTAGGCGTCCTCGTAGTACTCGAGCGGATGGCCGGGCTGTAGCGGGCCTTTTACCTCCATCCACGCGCGCTCGGCGTCCTGCCACGCCGGGATCGTGCGGTCATTTTCTTGCTCGCAAAACGCTGCCTTTAGCTTTTCAAAATACTTTACGTAGGCTTCGTGCTCATCGTTTGCGGCTAGCGTTTTTAGATTTTTGATTAGCGCGTCCAGGGTGTCCGCTACGCGTTTTACTTCTTTTTCAAAAGCCACGGCATACGGCACGAAGGCGTATTTGTCACCGTTTTTCATAACTGCGCCGTAGCTTCGCTCACCCTTTTGCTCGCCGTCTTTTTGATAGAGGCGGTTTTCGTCGATAAATTTGATCGCTTCGGCCATGCTTGCAAATTTAGCTTCAAATTCTTTATTCGTCGTTTGCAGGATTTGTTTGTCCCACGCGCTTTGCCACGCATTCATTGCTAGTCCCGCGTCGTGCATGCCGCTAAGTAGCGCTAGGTAAAAATCGTCTATTATTTTCTCCTCTTTTACTCGCGCCAAAAGCTTTTCAAAACGCGCCTCGTAAAATTCGCGCACAAGCTCAAAAGCTTCGTCTTTTATGCGCCCTATCGCGGCTTCCTCGCGTCCTTGTTTTTTTAGCTCGTTTTCTAGTGGCTCAACCTTTAGATCGACTATGCGGCGCAAAACCGCGACTTTTTCACTCTTTTCACCCTTAAAGCCGGCGATTTTTAGCATATTTTGCACGACCTCGCTTGGGTTATCCAGCTGCCGATACATCGCGTTTAGCTCATCTTTGCCTGCGGATACTAGCTCGTTTAATCTTTTAAAATCGTTCACGTTTATCCTTTTAACAATTTGGCGTATTTTAGCTTAAATTTGATGCATATTTTGTTAAAAATGAATATCAAGCTCGTGAAAAGCACAAAATCAAAAATTTATCGTAAAATTTACAGATACTAGTAATAGTTAATATTTTAAATCCAACAAATAACCATAATCATAAATTTCGTCTCTATATTTACCAATACAAAGCTTTATATACAAATAAAACTTGATTAAGTATTGAAGCATATTTTTAAGTTGCATTAATACAATAACCAATTCTAGTCTTAATAAAATGTCCTATATATCTTTATATGTAACTAAAATGATACGCTGTAAATTACGATATAACGGCGATTTTTATTTTATGTGCCGATATAAAATATAAATAAAATCTTAAATTTATAAACTGATTTATATGATTAAGAGAATTTATTATCTTTTAAGGACAAATATGCAAATATTTCATATTTAATAAATGTGCAAATTTTGCACATCGGAAAAGGAGAAAAAATGGCAAAGACCGGCAAAGTCATATGCCCGTACTGCGGCACGGGCTGTCAGGTCGAGCTTCGCGTCGAAAACAACGTGATAAGAAGCGCGCTAGGAGTGCAGGATAACCCCGTAAATCAGGGAAATCTGTGCTTAAAGGGCTTTTACGGCTGGGACTACGTGGGGGCGCCCGACAGACTAACAAAACCGCTAATTCGTAAAAAAGACGGCGTATTTAGCAAGGATGGAGATTTTGAGGAGGCTAGCTGGGATGAAGCGCTCGATCTAGTCGTCTCAAAGATGAAAGAAGTAAAGGAAAAATACGGTCCCGACGCGCTAGTAGGCAACTACTCGGCTCGCTGTACGTTAGAGGACAACTACGTCGCGCAAAAGGTAATGCGCGCCGTAATCGGCACGAACAACGTCGACCACTGCGCTAGAATTTGACACGCTCCGACTGTGGCAGGTCTTGCCAAAACAATCGGTAACGGAGCGGCGACAAACAGCTTCACGGAGATCGGACCTTATAGTAATTGCATCTTGATGATCGGCTCAAACCCCGAAAACGGCCACCCGATCGCGGCTATGCACATACAGCGCGCGCTAAACCGCGGCGCTAAGCTCATCGTGGTAGATCCGATAAAGACGGAATTTGCCAGCCGAGCGGACGTGCATTTGCAGCTAGCGCCCGAGCATAACATCGCGGTTATAAACTCGCTGATTTACGTTATTTTCGAGGAAAATTTGGTTAATTGGGACTTCGTAAACGAATGCACCAAGGGCGTGGAATACGTACGCGAAGCGGTCAAAGACTATTCGCCTGAAGCCATCGCTAGCTACACCAATCTAAATCCCGAGGACGTGAGAAAAGCGGCCCGCATGTACGCGACTATCCGTCCGGCCGTCATCACGCACGGTATGGGCGTTACGCACTTTAACCACGGCGTAGGCGCGGTTTGCGATATCTCAAATTTATTCCTTTTAACCGGAAATATCTGCGAGCTAGGAAGCGGCGACCTACCGATACGCGGACAAGAAAACGTCCAAGGCTGCTGCGATATGGGCGTGTTGCCAAATATTTTCCCAAATTTGGGCTCGGTAACCGATCCGAAACAGCGCGAGTGGTTTGAGCAGGTTTGGCATCTAGAGCCAGGCTCCTTAAACGGTAAAATCGGCATCCACAAAACCGAAGTACCAAATGCCATCCTTGACGGTAGAGTGCACTTTTTCTGGACGATGGGCGAAAACCCGGTCGTAACCGACCCAAATACCAACCACTTCCTAAAAGCGATCTCAAAGGTCGATATGTATGTGGTTCAGGATATATTCTTAACCGAAACGTCGCGTAAAGCTGACGTCGTGCTACCTGGCGTGGCAAGTAGCGAAAAAGAGGGCCTCTACGCTAACGCCGAGCGCCGCGTCCAGCACAACGAGCACGTCATCACGCCTCCTGGAGAAGCTAGACAAGACTGGTGGATCATCTGCGAGATCGCGCGAAGGCTCGGAGCGACGGAGGGATTTAACTTTAACTCTCCTGAAGAAATTTGGGAAGAGGTGCGCAAGTGCGATCCTAGAAGATACGGCGGCATGAGCTACTACCGCATCAAAAAGTACCACGGCTTGCACTGGCCGTGCCCTGACGAAAACAACATGGGCGGACAGAGCTTGTATCTGGATAAAAAATTCTTTACGCCCGACGGCAAAGGTAAATTTATCCCTTGCTTACACGTAAAGAGCGTCGCAGATATCGAGTCTGCAAAAGCTGAGTTTGCTAAACGCGTAAATTTACCGCCTGAGTACGAAGTGATGGCCGGTAGCGTGGACGAGCCGACCGACGCCGAGTATCCGATACAGCTACTAACTACGCGTAAAGTCTATCAGTACGCCGGCGGCGTCATGACTAGACGATCAAAAGCTATCGAAGAGGGCGGCGACAGTATCGGACCGATCGCGGAGATGAACCCTGCGCTGGCCGAACGCTACGGTATCAAGCAAGGAGACTTCATCAAAGCGTGGAGTAGATACGGTTATATCGTCATCAAAGCAGACGTCACGGACATCGTCCCGGACGGCGTCATCCAGATGACCTACCACTACTGGGAGAGCTGCTGCAACGAGCTAACGAGCAACGGCTGGGACTTCATCAGTAAGACTCCGACCTTTAAGGCCGCCATCCAAATCCAAAGGATCGAGGAGGATGAATTTTTGCGTATTCGCGAGCTAAAACGCATCAAATTCCAAACCAACAAGGTCATATACGACGACTATCACCACGAGTGATTTTTAGCCCCGTTCGCAAACCGCGGGCGGGGCTACTTAAATTTAGCTTTTAAATTCGCTTCTTGATTAAATTTTAAAAAATATATCTTATTTTAATATGCTTTTTTGTAATATTCCACAAATTTTAATATGCAATTTTGCAATATTATAAATTTACATTTCACAAGGAGCAAAAGATGAAAAAAATTCTCACGACGTTGCTTTTAAGCGCTATCGTCGCGTTAGGAGCCGAGGTCAAAACCATCACCGATATGACGGGCAACGAGGTCAAAATCCCGGCCAAAACGCAAAAGATAGCCGCACTCTGGCACGCAAACAACCAAGTTATCTTGGTGCTAGGCGGCGCGGATAAGATCGTAACTACGACCGATCTCATCAAGAAAAATAAGTGGTTTGCCGCGATTTACCCTCGCATCGCAGAGGTGCCTGCTGCTCTAAACGGCAACGATATCCAGATCGAGGAGCTCGTTAAACTAGCGCCGGACGTAGTCGTCGTATCAAATAAAAATTTCCAAGAAAACCTTACTAAAAACGGTTTTAGCGCGGCGAATTTGATATTTCGCGACTACGACGATATGAAAAAAAGCGTGCTGCTAACGGCCCAGATCATCGGCGGCGACGCGGCTAGCAAAGCAAAAGAACTAAACGAAAATCTAGAGGCTAACATCGCGCTAGTGACCGAGCGCACGAGCAAGCTAAAGGACGCCGCGCGCCCTAAAGTGCTACACATCGTAGGCGGCGCAAACTTGCTAAAAATCGACGGCACCAAAACTATCATCGACACGTGGGTGAAATACGCGGGCGGTAAAAACGCGGTGCAAAAAGAGGGCAGCATGATAGAAATCACGGCCGAAGAGATCGTGGCGGCAGACCCTGATATCATCATCGTCGGCGGCGCGGACAATCAAAAAGCGGTTGAGAAAATCTACGCCGATCCCGTATTTGCAGGGCTAAAAGCGGTTAAAAACAAAAAAGTCTACGGCAACCCAAAAGGCGTGTTTAGCTGGGATAGATACGGTGCGGAGTCTGCACTGCAAATTTTATGGGCGGCTACTATCGTTCAGCCGGAGCTCTTTAAAGACGTCGACGTAAAAGCCCAAACTAAGGCGTTTTATAAGAAATTTATGAACTACGACCTTAGCGACGCGGAGTTTGACTACATCCTAAAAGGGCTAAACCCGGACGGTAGCAAATAGTCAAATTTGAGCGATTTTGCCGGTAAACGGGCAAAATCAAAAGGAAGCAAAGATGAAAAAAAGGACGCTTGCATTTGGCGCGGCGGCTTGCCTGTATGCGGCGATTAGCGCGCAGGCGGCGGATCTGAAATTTGACCCGGATAAATTTGAAACTCGCTCTATAAAATCAGGCGAACAAGAGGTCAAATTTAGAGCCTACGAGGGGATAGTTTACGTAGCAAACCCCGTGGATAGCGAGTATCAAAGGCTAAATTTTTACGTCCCGGCGCAGTATTTTGATGGTGATAAAAGCGAGGCGGGCAAATTTGACGCGGCAAGCGCTCCGATCTTTTTGCCAAACTCCATAGGCGGATATATGCCGGGCAAGCCTTTTACGCCCGCCCTTGATAAAAACGGCAAGCCAAACGCGGTGCTAGCGGCGCTTGAGCGCGGTTACGTAGTCGCAGCGCCTGGTGCTAGAGGTAGGACGCTCAAGGACGCAAACGGCAAATTTAGCGGCAAAGCGCCCGCCGCCATCGTCGATCTAAAGGCCGCCGTGCGGTATCTTAAATTTAACGACACCGCGATGGCGGGCGACGCAAATAAAATCATATCAAACGGCACGAGCGCGGGCGGAGCGATGTCGGCGCTACTGGGCGTCTCGGCGGACGCGAGCGAGTTTGAGCCGTATCTAGAGGCACTCGGAGCAGCAAAGGCTAGCGACGAGATCTACGCCGTCTCCGCCTACTGCCCGGTTACGAACCTAGAAAACGCCGACGCAGCCTACGAGTGGATGTTCGGTGCGCAGACGAAATACGAGAAAATGGACTTTAGCGCGTTTGATGCGGCTGGATTTAACGACCGAAGCGGTAAGCCAAAAACCGTCTCAGGCGAGCTAACCGCAGAGCAAAAAGAGCTCTCCGCCGCGCTAAAATCAGCCTTCCCCGCCTACGTAAATTCCCTAAATTTAAAAGACGCCAAAGGCCGCGCTCTCACGCTTGAGCCTAGCGGCGAGGGAAGCTTTAAAGAGTACGTCAAAAAGACGCTCGCAGACTCTTTCGCGGCTGCAAAAAGTCGCGAGAAAAGCCTGCTAAAGCCCGAGTTTTTCACGCTTGAGACGCAAGGCTGCACGCTCGGCTATGATTTTAAATTTGAAGACTTTGTTCTATCTATGCCGCGCGCTAAGGCTACGCCCGCATTTGACGGACTAGAGCTACAAAATCCCGAAAACGACTTTTTCGGCGATGCGGACGCGGCGGCGAAGCATTTTACCGAATTTAGCTCCAAACGCGGCGGAGGTGAGATCGCAGATGCTAAAATCATAAAAATGGCAAACGCGATGAGCTATCTAGGTAATAAAAGCGCGGCTAAATTTTACCGTATAAGACACGGTGCGGCAGACTCCGACACGGCTCTAGCGATACCGCTTATCTTGGCGCTGGGGCTACAAAATGCGGGCAAAACGGTTGATTTTGCAGTGCCTTGGGGGCAAGGTCACGGCGGCGACTACGATCTGGACGAGCTTTTTAGATGGATGGACCGCGTCGTAAAGTAGCTGAAATTTGACGCGACTGAAGCTTGCGTTTAAATTTGGCGCAGCAAAAATTTGCGGAAACGTTAGATTTAAATTTGATAACGCGTAGCCAGGCTCAAATTTGACGCTAGCGACTAAGTCGTAAGAGTAAAAGCGGCGGGTAAATTTGCCCCGAATAGCTCAAATTTGGCGCTCATATCGGGTTGTTTTGATTGCGGACAAAGTCTGTTTTTACGCCGATATTTTTTGCGTAGCGCTAGCACGGGCGAAGATTTTATTTTAGGAGAAAAATGAAAAATATTAGTTTTAAATTTACACTGATTTTGCTGGCCGTGCTGACCGTAGTTTGCGGCGTAGTGGCGCTCGGCGTCGGCAGGTTTTACGTGGCTCCCGGCGACGTGCTTAGCGTGATCGGCGGCTTTTTTGGAGTGCCGACGGACGCCGCGGCAAATATCCAAAACGTCGTCGAAAACATCCGCATACCGCGCATTATCGCAGCTATCCTCGTCGGAGCCGCGCTTAGCATCAGCGGAGCGGCGTATCAGGGCGTCTTTCGCAACCAGCTAGTTAGCCCCGATCTGCTAGGCGTTTCGGCGGGCGCTTGCGTGGGAGCCGCAGTTGCGATTATGTTTGATATGCCTCTTTTTTGGGTGCAGGTGTTAGCCTTTGTTAGCGGGCTCGCGGCCGTAGGTATGACGCTATCCATACCTCGTCTGATGGGGCGCTCTAGCACGCTGATGTTGGTGCTCTCGGGTATCATCGTTAGCGGTCTGATGGCTTCTGTTATCGGCTTTTTAAAGTACGTCGCCGACCCCGAGACCAAGCTGCCCGACATCGTTTATTGGCAGCTGGGCAGCCTAGCCAAGATCGATGCGGGCAATCTCAAATTTATAGCACCCGTGATGATAGCCTGCTGTGTGGTAGCCCCCATCTGATTCATCCATTGA
>NZ_CALINL010000252.1 GCF_938045225.1 uncultured Campylobacter sp. | reverse complement strand
ATTTCAAAATATTGTAAGCCATAAAAAGATAAAATGCCAAAATCTATTTGGGGTTATAGCTCAGCTGGGAGAGCGCTTGAATGGCATTCAAGAGGTCGGCGGTTCGATCCCGCTTAACTCCACCATCTTTAAATTTATTCCCCAAATTTTACATCATCAAAAACTTTGATTAATTTATGTCTTATGGTTAATATCTCAATCCTTAAAAATAGTATTTTAAGCTTGCTTGTGTTAGTATCGGTAAAATTTACTACGAGAAAAAGATGCAAGATTACTCCGTTTTAGACGTTTTATCCAATAAAAAAGTCCTTTGCTTAGAAGACGAGCCTTATATATTAAAAAATATGATCGACTCCCTTGAGCTGTTTTTTGCCGAAGTAAAAGGCGTAAGCGACGGTATCGAGGCGCTAGACGAGGCTATGAGCGGCTCATATGACGCGCTCGTCCTAGATGTCAGTGTCCCGCACATGGACGGTCTAGAGGTAGCCAAAAAGATCCGCTCCGCAAACCACAAAATCCCGATCGTCATCATCTCAAGCCACACCGAGCAGGAGTATTTGTGGCGCGCAGTGGAGCTAAAGATCACGAGATACCTCTCAAAGCCCTACGATAAAGATACGTTTATAAAGGCACTAGAAGACGTCGCGATGGAGCTCATCGACCATACGCCAATGTTTAGTATCAACGACGACCTCAAATACGATTTTAGCAAAAAAATCATATATATAAAGGAAGAGGCCTGTCGCCTCTCCAAAAGCGAGAGCAAGCTTTTGGAGTATTTTTTAAACAACAAAAACCAAACCATCACTTACGAACAGCTGTTTGACTACATGTGGGAATTTGAACAGCCGACCAAAGAAGCCATCAAAACCATCGTAAAAGAGCTGCGCCGCAAGATCGGCAAGGACACGATCAGAAATTTGTACGGCGTAGGATATCTATGTGAAGTCCAAATTTAAATTTATCATCCTGCTGCTCGTCGTTTTGTACGGCGCCATTACCGTTTTGGTTTTTAACTTTTACCGCGATCTTGCCCTAAAAGACGCCAAGCAGGAGGCCGTTTACGTGCTAGATGCGATGAACGGCATACGCGACTACATCTCTACCGTCCAGCGCCCGCTCATAGATGAGTTAAAAGATCACGGCGCGATCGACAAAGACCTTTTTGACCCCAGACTCATGTCCTCATCCTACATCACGCGTCAAATTTACAAAATCCAGCTCGCCAAAAAAAATATAAACTACGACTACAGGCTAACAGCTACGAATCCGTTAAATCCCGAACACGAAGGCACGGAATTTGAAAATGAAATTTTAGAAGGGTTTAAGGAGGGCAAATACGAGGTCTACTCTGACGTAATCAAAGACCAAAACGCCTCGTACTTTTTCGTCGGCCTTCCGGTCAAAAACTCCCACCCTTCCTGCGTCGAGTGCCACAACATAAACAGCGCGCCTAAAAAAATGCTCGAACAATACGGAAATTTAAACAATTTCGAGGGCAAAGTCGGCGACACGATAGCGATGGTGAGCTTTAAAATCCCGGTAAAAAGCATTTTGCTTTATCATAAACAAGAATTTATCGTTAGCGGCATAGCGATCACGGCGATATTTGGGGCGTTTTTATTTTTCGTTTATAAAATCCACAAAGGCAACGAAAAAACCAAGATGCAAAACGAGCTTTTGATGATAAATCAAAGCCGCCTAGCCTCGATGGGCGAAATGATCGGCAATATCTCTCATCAATGGCGCCAGCCTCTAGCCCAGATCAGCTCGACTCTGGTAAATTTGGAGCTTTACTCTGAGCGAGGCAAGCTAAGCCAGCAGAGGCTAAAAGAGGCCATCGAAGAGGCAAACGAGCAGGTCAAATTTATGTCCGGCACTATCGAGGATTTTAAAAATTTCTTTAATCCAAATATGCCAAAGAGCGAATTTGACGCAAAGCAGGCCATAGAGCAGGCTTGTAAAATTTTAAACGCGACGCTCAAAAAGCACGTCATCGACGTAAAAGTCGAGATAAAAGAAAATTTTACGCTTTACGGAAACATAAACGAGCTTATTCAAATTTTAATCAACGTCATGAATAACGCCAAAGAAGCATTTTTAAACCTGCCGCAAGAGCGAGCGCAAGCAAACCGATGGCAAATTGTAATAACCGCCCTTTTGCAAAACGGAGAACGCGCGATAACGCTCGAAAATAACGCCGGCAACATAGATAAAGCCGCGATAAATAAAATTTTCAAGCCGCATTTTACTACGAAAAAGTCGGGTAGCGGGCTTGGACTATATATGAGTAAGGTGATAGCCGAAAAAAATAACGCCCGAATTTACGCACAAAATATAAATAATGGCGTAGTATTTACTATTAAATTTAAAAATTCATAATTTATTAAATTTCCCCTTTTTTCGCCCCCTTTTTACGATAGCATTATCAGTATGAAATCTTTTTGATTTTAGATCCAAAATTTATAAGGAGGGCGCAATGAGGAATTTAAGTAAAACCTTATTAGGTTTGCTTATGGGCGTTAGCGTCTTCGCATCGCAAGCCTGTTGCGAAGAACACAACATGCAGATGTCTCAACAAGCGCGAGACGTCATAGCAAACCCAAAAGGTACGCTTCAAAGTAGAGGCGTAATATCCTTGCAAGACTACATCGTAGAAGAGCAAGAGATGTATGAGTGGCTGTTTAAAAACCACCCGATTTTCACAAAATACGGCGGTAAAACAGTCGGTAAACTAGATGTTCACGACCGTGGACTTGAGTGGCTTGCCGAAGGTCACGGCTTTGACATGTCAAAAGCTAGTAAAAGAGACGGCGGTAAAGGCTACAGCTCTATGATGTATAGGATACCTGCTGGTTCGTCTTTGCAGTTTCCTAACAAATTCATAGGATCCGAAAAGTGCGGCGAGTGCCACCCTGCACAGTACGAAGTATGGAGCAGATCGCGCCACGCCACTACTATACGCTTCCCTGGCGAGCACCCTGAGGTTAACAACAACCTAACTGATCCGGTATTTAGCCCAGATACCGCGTCCATCTTGCCTCAAGGTATTACTCCGGACGTTATTTACGCAACAGTAGGACACCTAAGAACCAAATTCGGCTACGTAGATGCATGGCTTCTACGCGGAACCTATCACGTAGAGGGCGGCTTACTACGAGATGGCACAGGTCAAGTCGTAGCCGGCGGTAACCAGTTCCAAAGAACTTGGGCGTTAAATTTAACTCCTGAAACAGTCAAGAAAATCAAAGATTTTGTTCCTGATTTCCCAGAAACTCTAGCCGACTACGGCGATAACGGCGGATACGTCAGAGGTCTAGCCTCATACGCGGCTAAATATAAAAAGTCAATGTTCTTCCAAGCAAACGCCTCTTACTGCGAAGTTTGCCACCCGTTCAAATTTGACTTTAAAACCAAGAAAGAGTTCTATGCGGCCCTGGGTAATGCTAAAGAGCTTCAAAAGCACACTATCTCTAAAGGCGTAAGCTGTGAGGAGTGTCACGGAGCCGGCGGTCACCTTGACGGAGCTACAAACTTTAGAACATCAAACTGCGAACGCTGCCACCAAAGATTTAACTATAGCCCAGACCTAGCTCGCGCTAATCCTCTAAACCAAGGCAAGCTTGACCTATCTCTAAGCTCTAAATTTAAATCAATGGGACCAGGATGCGGATCTGAGGGTTCACAATCATACTTTACCGCTCACTACGATAAAGGTATGCGCTGTACCACTTGCCACGATCCTCACGATAACACAGGTCTGGTTGTAGGCGATAAGACTATCAAGGGCGTAAACTATAACTCAGAGCAAGGCTACCTAAGTGCGCTTTACACCAAACCAAAAATCAGAAAAGATTGTCAAGATTGCCACAAAGAACAAGCGTATATTGCCTCTAGAGCCGATACGCACAAAGACAACACTTGCGCATCTTGCCACATGCCATTCATGATGAGCTGCGAGAACTTCTACGCTATCCAGTTCCAAGACAACGCTGGATTTGATACTCAAAGAAGATCTCACATCTGGAAGATCGACGTAGATCCTGCTAGAAAATCTCTAGTTGCGGGCGATGCTGCTAAAGGACCAAGAGACGCTAAAGATTGGCACTTCCAAAGAGATAAAAACGGGCATAACTTCGTTGACCTAATGTGGGCGTGCGCTAGAACGTCTTGGGCGGATAAAGATATGCAAGATACTAAAGGCTGCCACAGCCCTGTTTTATCTGAGCTAAAACCTACCCTACACTTCAAGAACCAAAAACAGGTTTACGACGAAGTAATGGGATGGCAAACCCCTGTTAAAAACGACTTCTCTCAAGTCAAAATCGGTATCGAGGGACTTTACGCTATCTTAGAAACTAAGAAACTAAGCCCTAGCGACAAGACAAGAGTTTATGAGCTAATCGAAAAAGCGCAAGACACAGTCGACTTGCTACAAAAAGACGGCTCATGGGGTATGCACGGCTTTAAATATACAAAACAAAGACTCGACGCTTCTAAAGAGTACATCAAAGAAGCCCAAAGAATCATAAATAACAATTTATGATGCGATTACGGACGCCGCAAAAGCGCGGCGTCCAAATTTAATAAGGTAAATTTATGCGTTTTAAACTTAGCAAAAACCCGATTTTAGCTCTTTGCCTAACGGCCGGTTGCGTCTTGTGCGCTAGCGCGTCGGATAAAGAGGCGATGACGCAAGAGCAAAAAGAATCATACAGTATCGGAATTTCAACCGGAACATATATCTCCGCACAACTAAAAAAACAAGAAAGCTTAGGCGTTAAATTTGACAGCAAGGCTATTTTAGACGGTTTTGCAGACGCCTTTAAAAAAGAACAAAAACTAACTGACGAAGAAATAATCTCCCTACTCAATCAGAGGGACGAAAAATTAAATAAGCTAACCCAAGACGCGCTCAAAAAAGCGCTTGAAAAAAATTTAAAAGAGGGCGAAGAATTTATGGCGAAAAACGCCAAAAACAAAAAGGTCAAAACGACTAAATCAGGGCTTCAGTACGAAGTCATGGCAGTCGGCGACGGCGATAAGCCAAGACCTGAGAGCGTCGTAGCGCTAAACTATAAAGCCTACCTTATAAACGGCAAAGTTTTTGACGATACTTACTCTAGAAACGAACCCGCGCTACTTTCTATGGTAAATTTAATAGACGGCCTACAAGAGGGCCTCATGATGATGAACGGTAACTCAAAATATAAATTCGTCATCCCGTCTCACCTAGCTTACGGAGACGAGGGCGCAGACGAGATACCGGGCGGCTCGACGCTGATTTTTGAAGTCGAGCTAGTAAAGGTGCTAAAACCTGGCGAGCTAGCCGGCGCAGCCAAAAAACTAAGCGAAACTCAGCCGCGAAATTTCCATGGCGCGCATAGCCACGGAAGTAGCGTTGGTAGATAAATTTAGGATATTTAATCCATACGGATGGAGAAGAATATGAAAGAGCAAAATACAAGAAGGACGTTTTTTAAATTCCTTGCTTCGGGCGCGGCGGTTGCGGGAGCGACTAGCGTACTGGGCAAGAGTATAAATTTAGACGCCCCTACGGAAAACGGCAAAAAGCCGCACTACGGCATGATCTTCGATCAGAACAAATGTGTCGGCTGTACCGATTGCGAGATCGCCTGTAAAAAGGTAAATTTGGTTCCGAAAGGTCAAATGAGGCTTTTTATCCAGGATAAAACCGATCCGCTAAATTTGAAAGAAAAGCGCTATGTCAGGGTTTCCTGCCAGCAGTGCGAGGACGCGCCGTGCGTGAATGTCTGCCCTACGAAAGCCTGCCACAAGGACGAAAAAACGGGCATCACGACGATGAACACCGACGACTGTATCGCCTGTAAATACTGCATCGTAGCCTGTCCTTACGACGTGCGCTTTATAAATCACGAAACAAGAGCCGCAGAGAGCTGCAACTTCTGCTTAGATACGAATTTAAAAGACGGTCACGAGCCTGCCTGCATCGAGGCGTGCAGATACGAGGCGATCGTATTCGGCGATCTAAACGACGAAGAATCGCACATCAGCCAGCTACTGCGCGTAAAAGACAGCCTACGAATGCATCCTGAGTGCGGCACGAAGCCGAGCCTGCGCTATATTCCTGCGGTTAAATTGGGGGTGTGATATGAACGGAGCTATAAATTTCACTGCGACCTTCTCGCACGGCGTAGAGTGGGGCTGGCCGATCGCGGTTTATCTTTTGCTAGCGGGCATGAGCGGCGGCGCTTTGATAGTCGCGATCCTCGTCAAATTTTACAAAAAGCAAACCGAAAGCACGCCGCTATTTAAGGCCGCGTCGCTGCTTTCTTTTATCACGATCTTGCTCGGTATGATCTGCCTAGTAGCCGACCTTGAGAGACCGCTACTTTTCTGGAAAATTTTGATTAATTACAACTTTACCTCGGTTATGTCCGTGGGCGTGGCGGCGCTTTGCGTCTATATCCCGCTTAGCTTTGTGGCTTGCCTTTATGCGTTTGAAGAGTGCCTTAGAGAGTTTTTGACGCGCAATCTTAGCTTTTTAAAAGGGCTTTTCACGCTCGTAATGAAAATTTTAAACGCGCTTCGCCCGCTGCTTCTTGCGCTTACGCTTGTTTTTGCGGTCGCGATCTGCGCCTATACGGGCTTTTTGATCTCGGTTTTAGTTAGATTTCCTATCCTTAATACCGCCGTTTTACCTGCGCTTTTCGTGGCGTCTGGCTTATCTGCGGGTATTGCGGGCTCAAGCCTGATAGCCGCGCTTTTCTTTAAAGTAGACCCGCACGGCGGCGATCTAAAAACCCTACACGCGGTCGAGTGGCCGGTTTTAGCGATGGAAATTTTATTAATCGGTATGATTTTCGTCTCGCTAATAACGGGCAGCGACGTGCAAAAAGCCGCGAGCGTCGCATTTAACGAGGGATTTTATGCGAAGATGTTTTGGCTTGGCGTCGTAGGCGTTGGTTTTTGCGTACCGCTCGTTTTAAATTTCGCATTGGGCAAAAAGATCGCTCACACCGCGTTTGCGTTCTACGTTAGCGCCCTTGCCAGCGTGGTCGGAGTATTACTTCTTAGAATGTTTATACTATACGCAGGGCAAACTTACGATATAATAATGTAAAAACTCGGAGAGGCGATTTTGGGCGTAAATTTATTTAGATTTTTCACTTCTTACAAATTTGCGCTCTGCCTCCTCTTTATCCTAGCCGCAGGCGCCGGCGTAGCAACCTTTTTAGAGAGCATTTACGACACGCAAACGGCTAAAATTTTAGTCTATGAGGCGCGCTGGTACGAGTGCGTTATGAGCGCGCTCGCGCTTTGCCTGCTTGCCATCATCATAAAATCTAAAATGTGGCGCCGCTTCGGCTCCTTCGTTCTGCACGCGGCATTTATCGTCATCTTTATCGGCGCGGCGCTGACGCGCTATTTCGGCACCGAAGGCGTGCTGCACGTAAGGGCCGGTGAGAGCGAAAACAAGATGGTGAGCGTCAAGCCGTTTTTGCAAATACGCACAAAAGACGCATTTTTCGAGTATCCGCTAAATTTATCCCAAATCGGCGATAATAGTTTTAGCTTCACGCAAAGTATAAATTCCAAAAATTTCACCGTCAAATTTGACTCGTATAAACCCGCGCCAAAAGGCGAGCGAGGCACTCTCGTAGTAAAAGCCGGCTTTGAAGGGCAGCGCGAGCAAACGGCTAAAATCCACGGCGGCGCAGGCTGGCTGGGTGAGCCTAGCACGCTAAATTTTGACGGCGAGGAGATAATGCTAACTTGGGGCTCAAAGCTAGTTAGCCTGCCGTTTTCTATAAAGCTTATTAAATTTGAGCTCGAGCGCTACCCGGGCTCGCAAAGCCCGTCCTCATATTCTAGCGACGTAGAGGCGCTTTCAGACGCGGGCGAGGTTTTAACGAGATATAAAATTTACATGAATCATCCGCTAAATTTGCAAGGTTTTAAGCTATTTCAGTCCTCATATGACGCGGACGAGCAAGGCACGGTGCTAGAGGTTAACCGCGATCCGGGCAAAATCCCTACCTACATCGGATATTTCTTGCTTTGCGTCGGCGTCATCGGCAACTTTTTTACCAAAAACAGCCGATTTTTAAAACTCATAAATTTCATCAAAAACAGCAGATTTTCGCTCGTTGCGGCCTTTATCGCGCTTGGTTTTTTAAATTTTAACGCAAACGCCGCCGAGCAAAACCAGAGCGAGATTTTAAAAACTTTCGCCGCAAATACCGCCGCTCACGCTAACAGAGAATTTGCCAAGCTTCTCGTGCAAGACTACGCAGGCAGGATAAAGCCGCTTAGCACGGAAGCCGGCGAAATCGTAAATAAAATCTCGGGCACGGACTCGCTTTACGGCCTAAGCGCCGAGCAAATCGTGCTTGGGATGAATCTAAACCCAGCGCTGTGGCAGGATATAAAAATCGTAAAGATAAAAAACGGCGAAATCAAAAAAATGCTAAATTTGAGCGGAGATTACGCAAGTTTTAGAGATGCGTTTGACGCAAACGGCGAGTATAAACTAGCCGCGCAAGTCGAAGCCGCGAACGAAAAACCGCTCTCCAAACGAGGCACGCTCGATAACGACCTCATCAAATTTGACGAGCGGCTAAACATCGCCTATCTTACGTTTAAGGGCACGTTTTTTAAATTTATCCCTGCGGCGAACGACCCGCAGCACGCATGGCTCTCGCCAAACGACGCATTTAGCGACGAGCGAGTCGATACCAACGCAAAAAGCATGCTAAACGACTATCTTGTTGGTCTGCAAGAAGGCATCGCGGATAACGACTGGAGCAAGGCGGACTCCGCGCTAGCCGCGCTAAGAAACTATCAGCGAACGGCCTCGGCGGAAATTTTACCTAGCGTTAGCAGAGTCGATGCCGAAGTCTTTTACAACCGTGCTTCGGTATTTAAAAAGCTAGTTTATTTTTACTGGATTTTGGGCTTTGCCGCGCTTTTATTGGGGCTTGCTTCGGTATTTTTATCTAGAAGGATTTTGCCGCTTGAGCGAGCTATTTTAGCGGCATTCGTGCTCGGTTTTGCGGTGCATACGGCCGCCTTGGCGCTACGCTGGTACGTCTCGGGGCACGCACCTTGGAGCGATAGCTACGAATCGATGATCTACATCGGCTGGTCGGGAGCGCTAGCGGGGATGATATTTTTTAGGCGTTCGCTACTTGCGCTTGCGGCGGCGGCGCTACTAGCCGGCATCGTGATGCTGGTGGCTCACATGAGCTTCGTAAATCCGCAGATAACAAATTTAGTCCCGGTGCTAAAGTCGTATTGGCTCAGTATCCACGTCTCGGTCATCACCGCTAGCTACGGATTTTTAGGCCTTGGCTGCGTGCTGGGGCTTATCGCGCTAGGACTCATGGCGTTTAAAAACAAAGCCAACGAAACGCGCCTAAACGAGCAGATCAGATATATCGCAGCTATCGATGAGGCGAGCCTGATTATCGGCATTTGCCTACTGACGCTTGGAAATTTTTTCGGCGGGATCTGGGCGAACGAGAGCTGGGGGCGCTACTGGGGCTGGGATAGCAAGGAGACTTGGTCGTACGTCTCGATCCTAGTTTATGCTATCGCGCTGCATCTGCGCTTTATACCGAAGCTAAATTCGCTATACGTATTTTTGATCGCATCGGTGTTTTCTTACGCTTCGATCGCGATGACTTATTTTGGCGTAAATTTTTACCTAACGGGCATGCACTCTTACGTCAGCGGAGATTTGCCGCCGGTGCACATTAGCGTCCATATCGCGCTTGGCTGCATGCTTTTGATAACAGTGCTAGCCTTTAGAGGGCGCAACGTAAAAACGATTTAAAAGGAGAAAAAATGTATAAAAAACTACTAGCGGCGGCGGTTTTATGCGCTAGCGCAAACGCGGGCTTTATCCAGGAGGGCATGCAAGCCCAGCAAAGCGGCGACCATAAAAAGCTGATAGAAATCTACGAAAAAGCCTGCCACGAGGAAAACAAGGCCTCTGGCTGCTATAATCTTGCTGTGGTATATTTTGAAGGCACGGGCGGCGTGGAGAAAAATTACGAAAAGGCGATAAATTTATACCAAAAAGCTTGCAACGCCAAATTTGCGCTTGCTTGCAACAACCTAGGCTACATCTACGAAAGCGGCAACGGTGCGACTCAGGACTTCGCCAAAGCCGCCGCATACTACGAAAAAGCCTGCCAAGATGACGAGGGTTGCACCGCACTAGGACTCCTTTACGCAAACGGCGCGGGCGTCAAAACCGATATCAAAAAAGCCATCTCGCTCTACACCAAAGCCTGCAACTATGGCGATATGATGGGCTGCAATAACCTAGGCTACTTGCACCTTGAGGGCATGGGCGTAGAAAAAGACTACGCTAAAGCAAAAGCCTTTTACGAAAAGGTCTGCGCGGGCGGCGTGGGTATCGGCTGCGACAACCTCGGCTTTTTATATGCATTCGGTCAAGGCACGGAGCAAGACTACGCCAAAGCTAAAGAATTTTACGAAAAATCTTGCAACCTAAACTACAACAAAGGCTGCAACAACTTAGCCATAATGTACGCCGAGGGTAAAGGAGTAAAAGAGGACGCGGAAAAAGCACGTGAAATTTTCACCAAAAGCTGTAACAATGGCCTAAAAGAGGCTTGCGAGAATTTAGAAATTTTGGGGAAACATTGATATCCTTAATGAACTGGGGCAACAAAGAGGCAAGCCTTGAAGCGCTATATCTGCTTGATAGCGCCTTGCTAGAGCCTGGCGAGGAGTATCTAAGGCTCATCTCCAAGACAAAAAACGAAAATAGCCTCAGATACAAAGTAGATAACGGACAAGGTGATCTACTAGATGTGATATTTACGCAAGATGCGGTGCTGATTAGGGGATTTGATCATGAAAATGAGCTAAATCAGTTTAGCGCAAGCATCTGGGATCAAAGCGTGATAGATAAAATTTACGAGGGCGTGGAACCTAAATTTAGCTCGCTTTTTTCGAGCAAGGAGAGGGATCAGACGACATTTTTTATCTGGTATGATGGAGCGGAGCATCAAAATTTGGTCGGCGGCAACAACGGCGGACGCTGGCTGCTTGCATATACCTTTGATAGCTTTGACAAATTTAGCGAGTTTGTCAAAGGCTACTATGAGATAAATTTTGATGATGACATGCTAAAAAAGCTATATGAAAGCGGCGAGTTATCGCAAGAATATATAAAAATATTAAAAAATAAATTAACAAACTAAAGGGAGATAATATGATTTTACGTTCTATTTTGGGTTCGGCGCTACTGGCGGCGCTAATGTTTGGCGCCGAAGCAAACGAGCAAGCAGGCAAGATGAAGCCGATGTTTCAAAGCGTAGATCCTAGCAAAGCTACGCTAGTAGGAAGCGGCGAGGATAAAGAGTATTGCGCCGTTTGCGGAATGAATTTGGTTAAATTCTACAAAACAAACCACGTTTATAACGGCAAGCAAGTAGCATCGCTACACTGCCTATACGAACTAACGGAGGGCAAAATCCCAAGCGACGCGCAGGTCGTGGATACGAAAAATCTAAATTTGATCGATGCGAATAAAGCCTTTTACGTCGTCGGTAGCAAGATCGGCGGCACGATGACTAGAAATAGCAAATACGCCTTTTCAACTGAGGCCGACGCAAAAGAGTTCCAAGCCGAAAACGGCGGCGAGATAATGGACTTTGCCAAAGCATACGAGATCGCGGGGCAGGACTTTGAGGGCGATAACAAGATGATCAAAGCCAAACGCGAGGGCGGCGTTTACGCACACGGCAAGGAATTTTACGAAGCAAACTGCGAGAAAGTCGATCCAAAAAGCTTTAAAGCCATCTCCGAGCTAAAAGCCCACCTTAAAAAAACATGCGACGCAAAGGGCGCTAGCAAAGCCCCTGAATACGACAAACACCTGCAAGCCGCCGCTTTGTATCTATGGGACGCTCCGGCAAATTTAGGCTCGAGCGATCAAGCCACAAAATCTAAGCAAAAAACGCAAAAAGCCGAGAGGATCGTTGTACCAAAAGGCGCACGCTGCCCTGTTTGCGGTATGCTAATCGGCAAAAATCCGCAGTGGGCGACGATGATGAAAACAAGCAAAGAGGAGCTTTACTTTGACGGCGTCAAGGATATGATGAAGTATTATTTCGAAAAAGGCAAAAAGGACGATCAAATTTTCGTTAGCGACTACTACAAGCTAAACAAAATCGACGCCAGAACCGCCTACTACGTAACCGGCTCAAACGTACTCGGACCTATGGGCAACGAACTGATTCCATTTGCAAACGAAGAGGACGCTAAAACATTCGCCAAGGATCACGGCGGCAAACAGATCGTCAAATTTGACGAGATAACTACGCTTTTGGTTGAGAGGTTGATGTGAGACTCATCTGCGTTTTAGCGGGCTTTTTTGCGATCCTTTACGTTTGTATCGGAGCGCATTACCTTGGCTTTGATAGAGCAGGCAAGGAAGCCCAGCTAAATTTGATCCAAAAATCCGTCAAAGACGCGCAAATTTCGACGAATTTTATTTCAAAAGAGTATGGGAAGTTTGTCTATGCCGAGTAAAAATTTTATCGATTACGCAGTTACGCTGCTCTATAAAGACCGCGCCGATCACGCTTTTAGCTTTTTTATCTTCGCCTTTATCGTGTTTATCTTAAGCGCGGCTCTTTTCGTCTCAAGCTCCATCCAAAGCGACCTTACGAATTTGACCCGCTCAAAACCGGAAGTCGTCGTCGAGGCTCTGCGCGCTGGTAAACGCGACCTGATGCACGACGGTTACATCTACGACGTCTCAAAGATCCCAGGCGTTGCTAGCGTCGAGGGCGCGGTCGAGGGAGAGTATTATTTCGCGCAAAAAAGAGTCTGGTTTCACATCGTCGGCGATGAAAATTTAGACGAGAACGAGATGATCGTGGGCGAAGGCGTGAAAAAAGAGATGGCGGAGCTTTATTACGAGGACGTTTTTAACTTTTTAACCGAAGAAAAAATGATCCCGATAAAGATCAACAAAACAGCGCCGCATGAAACGGGTATCGTCTCAAACGACGTCATTTATATGAATCCCACTACCGCGCGCGAAGTGCTAAGCCTAAAAGAGGGCGAATACACAAGACTCTACGTCGAGGTGCCAAACGTCAACGAGATCAGCGAAGTAGCGCTAAAGATCCAAAATGTCTATCCAAACACCGAAGTTACGAGCATCGAGGACGGCGTGGCCAAAATAAGGCACCTTTACTACTACAAAGGCGGCATTTTCATGGTGCTTTACGTCGTGGCGATGGTTTCGTTTTTCATCCTGCTGAAAAATCAAATTTCGCTCGCTTACGGCGAGAAGAAAAAGGAGATCGCGATATTGCGCAGTATCGGCTTTAGCGTGAGAAATATCATTGCGCTTAAATTTATCCAAAATATCGTCGTTTCTTTTAGCGCCTATTTGCTAGGCGTTGCGGGAGCGTATCTCTACGTGTTTTTATTCGGCGCGCCGTTTTTACGCGATATATTTTTAGGCAGCGAGGTGGCGAATTTTACCGATTTCACGCCGATAATAGACTTTAATATGCTGTTTTTGATCTTCGTTTTTAGCGTGATTCCGTTTTTGGCATTCGTCATCATCCCGTCGTGGCGCATAGCCGTTAGCGACATGAGCGAGGCGGTAAAATGAACGCGATAGAAGTAAAAAATCTCTGTAAAATTTACAATCAAAATAAACCCAACGAATTTCACGCGCTAAAAAATATAAATTTGACGGTAAAAAGCGGCGATCTAGTCATCCTAAAAGGCGTTAGCGGTAGCGGCAAAAGCACGCTGCTAGGAATACTCGGCGCGCTTAGCAAACCAAGTAGCGGCGAAGCACTGATCAACGGCCGCAACGTCTCAAAGCTACCCGACATCATGAGCTCAAATTTTAGACATAGCGAGGTCGGGTTTATATTTCAGTCCTTTAACTTGATCGAGGGCCTTAGCGTCTATCAAAACGTGCTAGCACCACTAAGCCTAACTAGCCTAAAAAAAGCCGAGCTAAATTCGCAAATCGAGCGCGCGCTAAATCTCGCCAACATCGCGCACAAAAAAGATCAAATCATCTCAAAGCTAAGCGGCGGCGAGAAGCAGCGATGTGCGATAGCAAGGGCACTAGCGATGGATCCGAGCGTCATCTTAGCCGACGAGCCGACGGCAAATTTGGACAAACAAAACTCGCTCATTTTTATCGAAATGCTGAAAAAATTTAAAGAGCTAAAAAAGACCGTCGTAGTCGCCACGCACGATATTTTATTTGACGATCTGGACTTCGTGGACGGCTACGTGAGGATGCAGGACGGAGAGATGCTGTGAGTGTATTTTTATCGGACGAAGTCATCGCGTTTTTGCTGATCGAGCTCATCATCATCGTGCTGATGGGCATTTCGCAGTATTTCGTCGTGCGCATTATGCGCCTGTGGGACTTTAACTCGACGTCAAATTTGCAATACGACCTAGAAAAGCGCAACTACCTCGTAAATACGATTTTGTTTTTTGCCGTAGTTTGCAAGATCGTTTTGTTCGTATTTTTCGCGCTATCTCTAAACGAGCTAGCAGACGTGGTGCCCGGAGCCATGTGCTCGGCCGGCGTCATCGGATCAAACCAATTTGGCGGCATTTTGCTACTGCTAAAACTACTGCTCATTTTTGGCTTTGGGCTGTGGCTCATCATAAATTCGCTTGATTTAAAGGCGACGAATTTTCCGTATTTAAAGCGAAAATACGTCATTTTCACGATACTTTTTATCGCCGTTTTGATCGAATTTGCCGCCGAGATTCTATTTTTTAGCAACGTGCCTTTAAAAGTGCCCGTCTTTTGCTGCTCGGTCGTGTTTCAAGCGCCAAAGCTACCGTTTGGCTACACGAAGTTAAATTTGGTCATATTTTACTACGCCGTTTTTGCGGTCATTTTGACGCTAAATTTGCTCAAACAGACGATGGCGAGCTTTGTTTGCAATCTGCTGTTTTTATTTATCGCATACTACGCGATTACCTATTTTTTCGGGCTTTACGTCTACGAGCAACCAAATCACAAGTGCCCGTACTGCATGCTAAAGGGCGAGTATTTTTACGTCGGCTACCTCATCTGGGGCTCGCTGTTTTTGGGTATTTTCTACGGCATATCGGCGTTTTTAGTGGAGCTAATCGTGAAAAAACCTTACGAGCATTTGCTGAAGCTTTCCTCCTTTTGGCTGGCCGTAAATACTCTTGTTTGTAGCTTTTTCGTCGCTAAATACTACCTTTTACGAGGAGTTTTATTATGATAAAGCAAATTTTTGCCGCCGTGCTACTTATCGGCGTGGTGGCGCTGCTTGCGTTTTCGGTAGATACTAGCGAGGGCAAGATCGTCGTTCGCCACGGCAACGTAGAAAAAAAGCCGCTAGAAATAGA
This sequence comes from uncultured Campylobacter sp., assembly GCF_938045225.1. Taxonomy (GTDB): domain Bacteria; phylum Campylobacterota; class Campylobacteria; order Campylobacterales; family Campylobacteraceae; genus Campylobacter_A. The sequence goes on along the minus strand of NZ_CALINL010000252.1, from coordinate 1,901 downwards.
GCTAAACAAATACCTCTGCTTTGAGAGCAAGGTGCTCATCAGCGACCTAAACAACACGGCTCAGGCGGTGATGCCAAACGGCGACACGTACTTTTTCTACGACATCTCAAACTCGTTTACATGGCTCATGCGGCAAAAAAACAAAGACGATGTCGTGCTGTGGGTCTATTCGCAAGACACCAGCCGCTACATCCTGGCTAAAAACGCCTGGTATTCGCGCGTGGACATCACTCCGATGGGATACGGCATCGGCGCGTACGAATATCATGTTTACGGCATCAACGATAACTATTTCGAGGACGTCATGCTCTACGCCGCACGCGGAGAAACACTGATAAATCCGCTGATTTTTATACTGCTTTCGGAGAATAAAATTTAGGTTTTGAGGCCATTTGGCCATTTGATTCTCCGAGAAGCAAATAGTCCCTCCAAAGTAAAAACAGCTAAATTTGAGCATTATTTGGCGCTTGCGGTTTTAACTATGTTAGGGGAGCAGTTGCTACGCGCCGCAAATACTTAACAATCAATCTATTGTATGAAATTTGACGAATATTTTACCACTATAAGAAAGATGGCTGGTTATGGCGAAGATTACAATTTTATATTTGCTAGCTAAATTTTGTACGTATCGCCAATTTTTATAAATAATTTTAAAGCGTTTCAGATGTTTTCACATATCGCTAACGTTATTTTTCAAGAAACGATGTTCATGAACAAGTGATTTTATGGCACTACAAAATTATAACACAGCTAATTTTAGCTGTGTTATATAACTAACGGCAAAAAACCGCCTTATAAAAGATTAGTACCTAACGTTATTTACCTTTAGAAAATCTCTCAGCGCTTCGTATTCGCTATTTTCAAAATATCGCCATTTACCGGGTTTTAGCATACCAAGATCGACGCGGCCGAAACTAACGCGTTTTAGATCCATTACCTCAAGGTCGAAATATCCGAAAAATCGGCGTAGTTCACGGTTTTGTCCTTCGTTTATCACGACTTTTAGCTTCGTAAAGCCGCCGCTTGAGCCAAAAATTTTATAGTCCAAAAAGGGCTTAAATTCCATTGATTTTATCGCGGTTTTAGCATGCGCACCCTTGGTGGCATCCGCAGCGAAAAAGCCCTCGTTCATCGCCGTTATCACTTCGGGCGTTATCTCGCCTTTTACTTTGAGATAATATTCGCGCTCTACGTCGCTGTTCATCAGCGCGGTAGCAATCGCCGGAGCGTCCGTTAGTAAAAGTAGCCCCTCGCTAGCGTAGTCAAGCCGCCCGATACTAACAAATTTAGCAAACTGTCGGTCAAGGCTATCATAGATAGTTTTGCGTCCGCGGTCGTCTTTTTTGCTAACTAGCTCGCCTTTTTGTTTGTGATAAACGATCATCGTAAATTCTTTTTTTAGCCTTACTATGCGGCCGTTTATCTTCACTTTATCCTCATCGCTAACGCTAGTAGCCAGCTCGCTAACGACGCGGCCGTTTACGCTAACTTTGCCCTGTTTTATGAGCTCGTCGGCCTCTCTACGCGAATAACTCGTGTTATGCGATATAAATTTGTTTAGTCTGCTTTTTTGCATTTTATAGTCCTAAATTTGCAAGGTCGTGTATGTGTAAAACGCCGACCGGAACGCCGTTTTCTACGACGGCTAGTAGCTGGATCTTGTACCGCTCGATGAGCGCTAACGCATCTATCGCTAACATCTCTTTATCGTTTAGCTCTTTTGGCTTTACCGTCGCGTATTTGATCGCAGCGTCGTTTAGATCAAAGTCCTCTCTCATCAGCGCGCGCCTAAGGTCTCCGTCGCTCAAGATTGCGTCCAAAATGCCGTCTTTATCGACGATCAAAACAGTACCGAGTTTACCGTGAGTCATCGTATCGATCGCCTGTTTTAGGCTTGCATT
>NZ_CALINL010000251.1 GCF_938045225.1 uncultured Campylobacter sp. | reverse complement strand
GCTCCTTATACTGTTCTTTTTCTCTTATTGTTGTTTTTCTAGCTGAAATAATACATTTCTTAAATCATATAGTTTTATTAAAATATGCTTAACTTCAGCTTGTATTCAAAGTTTACAAACTGGTTTTTTCATGCTATAATAATCATTAATATAGTAATAATAAAATATAGGGCGAGCATACCGCCCGTATATACGCAATGCTTTCGCATTTCGTATAGTTCGGTGCTCGTAAGGGGGCAAATCCCTCCCCCTTAACCCCCCTTAAGCGGCTCGCGCCGTAGCAATTGAGAGGTTTAAATTTGATTGATAACTCGTCCGTAGAAAATAAAATTTTAATTTGCTGCATATACGTTGTAGCACTAGGTATCGTCTTTATGCTAGACTGGCTGATATTTTCTTCAGTCTTTTTTCTATTAGCCTGTTCGCTGGGAGTTATCATACCTTTATGTTTTTTAAGCGAAATTTTAAGTTGGATTAGAGGTAGGAGTAATGACTGACGATCAGAACAAAAGCTTTCCAAAAAGCAAAAAAAGAGCTGGAAAAACCAGAACCATCACAAAAATAATGCGTCTTACGCCGGAGGAGTGGAGTAAAATTCAAGAAAAAATGGATGAGAACGGTGGAGTAAATTTTACCAAATACGCCGTAAATTCGATGCTATCGCGATCCCTTACAAAAACGCCGCTCACAAAAGAGCTAATCCTTGAGTTATCGCGCCAAGGTAATAACCTCAATCAAATCGCTACGAGGCTTAACAAGGGCGAAAGTCTTGACAAGGTAGGGTTAAGTATTATATCAAGGTCGTTTGAAGCCCTAAGGGGCATCTATAAGCTTCTAAACAGCAAACATCAAGACGAGCAAAAAGCAAAAAACGATGATAGTCAAATTTCTACCCAGTAAAAGCGGCGGCGGTATAGGTAGCGTTAATTACGTTCTGAACGAAAGAGTACAGCAGGGTACGGCAAAAATTTTAAAGGGCGACGAGGCTCAAACCAGGGCTATAATAAGCCAAATTTCAAAAAAACAAAAGGTGTGTTTCGGGGTATTAAGCTTTCAAGAAAGCGCCGCAAAGATATCAGACCAAACTAAGCTAGAGATAATGGCCGACTTTGAACGCACGCTGCTAGGCGACTTTATGAAAGAGCGCGTAAATATCTTGTGGGTGCAGCACGAAGACAAAGGCGGTAGGTTGGAGCTAAATTTCATCATCCCTAAAATAGACCTGGTCACGGGAACGAGCTTTAATCCATTTTTCTACTCAAAACCCGACCTTACCAGGATCGATCTCTGGAAAAAAGCCGTAAATCTCGAATACGGCTTTAGCGATCCTGACGATCCTGGCAGAAAAAATACTATAAGCGCAAGCAAAAAAGACATTAAAAACTACGCAAACGTTGAAGCTTTGGATAAAACATTACACGAGCTAGTAGAAGCTGGAATGATTAAAAGCAGGGCTCAAATGCTAGAACTGCTACGCAATGAAAATATACAAATCAGCCGGGAGACTAAAAACTCGATCACTGTGATCCTGCCGGGCAGCACCAAAAAAAATAGACTTCAAGGGGGAATTTATGCAGATTTCAAAGACGCTAGAGAGCTTGAAGAGCGCGGCGCAGAAACAATCCGAAGAATACGTCAATATCATAACCGAGATATTCAATCAGAAATTCAACAATACCGAGACCAAATTAACGAACTTGTATCAAAGCGAGATGAATACAATATCGGAGAATTTGAACTCAAAACTAGAAAGCATCGAGCAAAAAGCAGAATCGACATTCAGAAAGATAGAACACTCAGCCAAGCAGACCAACGCCTACAAATGGACGACCTTGGCTCTAACGGCAATATTATTCGCGCTGATCGGAGCAGGCTCGGGCATATGGATAACCTGGAACAAAATAAACCCGGCGACGCAGTGGCAAATTCCGCAGGAAATGAGATACGTCGAGAGAACCAAGAGCAAAAAAGCGACCAATTATTTCCTCGAAATACCCAAAGAGAAAGTACAAACGGATGGCAATATGGCTTACATACACATCAAGACGATCGAGGATTAAGCGATGATGACGGCATTAGAAGAGGAATTGATAACAGAAAACGAGAGATTGACGCAGCAAGTCAAGCAATTGCTCCTAGAGTTGAAACAAGAGCGAGACTACAGCAACGATCTAGCGATGAGGCTAAACGACTGGAAAGCGACAGACGAAAAAGAAATCAACGAGCTGCTGCAGAACATCAGGAACGAATACGAGAGCGTTATAGACGACTTGACGAAGAAAATACAAAGCAATGGACAGAATATCGAGCTATTAGAAAAAGAGATGACGCGATACGAAAACTATATCAAGACGCAAGAAGAGCAGTTGAACAGCTATTCGAACGAGCTAAATCAACTATTGGCAACCTTATCGAGCATGCAAAACGACTGATTCTAGAGCAAAAAGAGGAGCAAGACCGAGAAAAGCGCAAACGTAGCGGTAGCGGTATGGGGCTGAGCAGATAATTCACATTATCCTCTAAAAGAGGTAGCCTTGCGGCGCTTTAGCGCATAAGCAAGGCGGAATAGGGGGTAAGGGGGCGGTGCGCAGTGCGTAAGCACAAGCACGTACACACGCCCCGGGTTCCGATTGTGCTTAAGCCAATTTTTGCGATTTTTTGCGGCGAAGTTTTCTTTTAACCTCTTTTTTAAATTCTTTTATATCTTTTAGGGTCTCGCTAGAGCCGTGGTACCAAGGGGTTTAGACATCATACAATAATAGATTTTCCGAAATACAATAATAGATTTTCCTCTTATACAATAATAGATTTTCCGAAATACAATAATAGATTTTCCGCTACTTTTCTATTATAAAAAATAATATATGGTATTGA
>NZ_CALINL010000250.1 GCF_938045225.1 uncultured Campylobacter sp. | reverse complement strand
TAGTCCTTACTAAGCAAGGCAAATGCAAGATGTGGATTGTCGCAGACAAGTGCAACCATCCCAGCTGGCACCAGGTCCAAAAGGGCTTTTGTAACTAATATAGCTCCAGCATTTGAGTTGCTTATAAATTTAGCATTTTTCTCGCCATCGCAGTATGTTAGCTCAGCTTTATTTGCGTTTTTTAAAGAATTTAGAGCAAAAATTTCAAGATCTTCTCCGCTAAAAGTAGCGTTTACTTTTAAAGCTATTTCACTTAGTTTCATCATATATCCATTATCACAGATCCGCCGCGCACGACATCAACTGGGTTAAATTTCTTTATTGACTTTAAAAAGCTCTCTATCCTGCTCGCATCGTCAGCCACCATGACGACGATATAGTTTTCGTTTGTATTTGTGACGATGCCGTTATATGACTTTAGTATCGCCTCAAGGCCAGCAAAATTTTCACCAAGCGGGATTTTCACAAGCGCCATCTCTTTTTCGACAAATTCGCCACTTTCTATGACTTTATATGTTGGTATGAGTTTGTGAAGCTGCTTTACGATCTGCTCTAAAACCCTCTCATCGCCGCTTGTGACGATGCTTAGCCTTGAGAAGTTGCTCTCAGGTATCGGAGCAACCGTGAGCGTGTCGATGTTGTAGCCCCTGCCCGCAAAAAGCCCAGAAATTCTAGCCAAGACGCCATGTTCATTTAAAACTATAACCGAAATCGTTCTTCTGATACTCATTTTTCTTCCTTGCTCTTTAATATCATATTATAAATCGCAGCCCCTGCTGGAACCATAGGAAGCACGTCCTCAAAGCGGTCGATCCTCACGTCGATAAGAGCTGATTTTTTACTCTTGATCGCCTCTTTTAAAGCTTTTTTAAACTCATCTTTACTCTTGCAAACAAAGCCAACGCCGCCAAATCCCTCAGCGATCTTTACAAAATCAGGCTGTAAGCTAAGATCAGTCGATGAGTAGCGCTTTTCATAGAAAAATGTCTGCCACTGGCGCACCATGCCTAGGAAATTGTTATTTAAGATGATGTTGATGACGGGCTTATCTATCTCGGTGGCGGTCATCAGCTCTTGGATATTCATGAGGATCGAGCCGTCGCCGGTGAAATTTACGACGATGTTTTCGGGCTTTGCCGCTTTCGCTCCGACGGCCGCCGGCAGGCCAAAGCCCATAGTCCCCTGGCCTCCGCTAGTTATCAGCTGGCGCGGCCTATCAAACGGATAAAACTGCGCGACCCACATCTGGTGCTGGCCGACGTCGGTGGCGATCACCGCGTCTTTGCCTGATTCTTTTAAAATTTTAGCTGTCTCGCGCACGACCCACTGCGGTTTTAGGACTTCGTCGCTGTCTTTGTAATCCAGCGGATTTAGCGCGTCGTAGCGAGCCAATATCTCGCGCCACGCGGTCAAATTTTGCTCATTTACGGTTACTTTTTCCACCACCTCTTCTAGGACGCAGTTTAGATCGCCCACGATCGGAAAGTGCGCGTTTACGATCTTTGAGATCGAGCTAGGGTCGATATCGACGTGGATGATTTTGGCGTGTTTGGCAAATTCGCTAAGCTTGCCCGTCACGCGGTCGTCAAACCGCACGCCCAGCGCGATGATTAGATCGGTTTCGCTCATCGCCATATTTGCCGCGTAGCTGCCGTGCATGCCGACCATCGAGAGTAGATTTTTATCCTCGTGCGCTAGGACGCCAAGCCCCATCAGCGTTTCGACTGCTGGGATGCCCGTCTTTGCGCTAAATTTACGCACGAGCTCACTAGCGTTCGCCGCCACGACTCCGCCTCCTAGATATAGTAGCGGGCGTTTGGCCTCGGCGATAACCTCGAGCGCCTTTTTGATCTGCTTTGCGTTGCCCTTGTAGGTCGGTTTGTACGTCGGCATCTTTATCTCGGTCGGGTAATCAAAATCCCCCACGGCTGCCGTTATATCCTTTGGGATATCGACGTGAACGGGCCCCGGGCGTCCCGAGCGAGCGATATAAAAGGCCTCTTTTAGGATGCGCGGTAGCTCCTCGATACTGCGAACGAGGTAGTTGTGCTTCACACACGGGCGAGAGATGCCCACGGCGTCGATCTCCTGAAAGGCGTCCGTGCCGATAAGCGAGGTCGGAACCTGGCCGCTGATTAATATAAGCGGGATGCTGTCGGAGTATGCGGTTGCTAGACCCGTGACCGCGTTTGTAAAACCGGGACCGCTCGTCACAAACGCCACTCCGACCTTGCCGCTAGCACGCGCATAGCCGTCTGCGGCGTGCACAGCGGCTTGCTCGTGACGCGTCAAAACGTGCTTGAAATAACTCTGCTTGTACGTCTCGTCGTAGATGTTTAGCGCCGCGCCGCCCGGGTAACCGAAAACCGTCTCTACGCCCTCCTCGCGCAAGGCTTCCATCACCATGCGCGAGCCAGAAATGCCTTTTATCATCTGTATCGCCTTTTGATAAATTTGACCCCGATTATACAGCTTTAAGGTTTAAAAACGCGTAAAATCGGGCTTGGAATTTGGGCGGTACTTTAAAGGGGCTTAAATTTGAGTAAATTTGCCAGCGAAATTTAAAAGGATTCAAATTTGGATATGTTTTTAAATTTGATGCGCCGAGACCCGTATCTTTACGATGCTAAAATTTAATTGTCAAATTTACATTTTACTTCTTTGTTAAGGGGGAAGGGGCTTGAATTACG
>NZ_CALINL010000249.1 GCF_938045225.1 uncultured Campylobacter sp. | reverse complement strand
AAAAGCTCCGTTTTGCCGCCCGAGATTTTGAAATTTAACCCGCCGCTTTTGCTCTTGCCCGTTGCGCCCTTTGCGTTTACGTCGATGGTAAAGCTATCGGCGTCGTACGGCGAGCCGTCTTTTTTGAGTAGCGGCGTTTCAAATTTGACGCCGTTAGCTTCGATGCTAAGATTTTCAAAATCCTTGGTTTTTATATTTACGCCGCCTTCAGAGATTTGTAGGCTTTTTAGCAGCGGCGAGTAGGGCAGCAGATCGCGCGCGTCGGGTAAATTTATCTCGTTTTGCGCGCCGAATTTTAAACCCACGGCGGCCGGAGACGCGATATCTAGCTTCGTATCCTTGCCGCTAAAATCAAGCCTAGCCGCAAACGGCGTCGCGCCTAGTTTTAAAATTTCGCTCTTACCAAATGCCAAATTTAGCCCTTTTAGCGTGCCGTTTATGTCGCCTGCGAGTTTGCCTAGATCGAGATTTACCGCTGCATCCGCGCTAAAAAAATCCATCCCCGTGTTTTTCGCGTTTACCTTTAGCTTGTCGTTTAAAAGCTCAACGTCTGCGGTATCTATGTTAAATTTAGCTCCCGCGATCAGGGTTTGTCCGCCGGTGACCTTAAATTTGCCCTTAGGCGCGACTTCTAGTGGATCAAATTTGATATCAAGCGCGAGTTTGGCGTCGGTTTTGCCGCTTAGCTGTTCGACGGGAACTTCGATATCGTAGGCTTTTAGTATGGAGTTTACGCTTTTGTCGTAGAGGGCCGAGGTTTGCAAATTTAGCGTGAGTCCGGCCCCTTTTTCCTCGAAAATTTTATAGATTTCAAGATTGCTTCCGTTTAGATTTTTGCCTTGCCATTTTGGATTTTTTAGCGTGAAAAACAGTGAACCTTTTTTTAGCTCGACGTCGACTCCCTCGGCGGTTGCGGCGGGTAGTTTTTCGTGAAATTTAACCTTTACGTTTTTAGAAAAACCCTGCGCGCTAAGCTCGTTTAGATAGGGCTCTTGCTTATTTAGGTCAAATCTGCCCCGAAGCGATTTTACGAAGTAGTTATCCGCAGTGATGTAGCCGTAGATCCAGCTTTTTATCTCTTTATCTAGCCCAGTTTTTGCGCCCAGCTCGTCCATAAAGCCACTTAGGCTCGTCGCATTTATGTCGCTTAGCTCGTATTTTAGCTCGGCTTTTTTGAGGTTTATAGCGGCGTTTCCGTTTAGTTCGTGGCTAGAAAACGTGCCGTTAAAATCGTAAATTTGACGCCTCAAATCGGCATTGCTAACGCCGCTTAAAGTGATGTTAAAGTCCTTAAACTCGAGTAGATAGATGTTTGCGGTTATGCCGTCTTCGGTATCTTTAAAATTTGAACTAACCGCCAAGAACGGGCTATCTAGATAAAAAACGTCGTCTCTGTAAAATAGCGTAGACTCGCTGTTTAGAAATTTGACGCGCTCGAGTAAGATTTCCTCAAACAGCCTGTCGATCCAGACGATGTTTTTGGAGAGGTCTAGTAGCGCTTCCTCGGAGCTATCCTTAGCGCTTTGTTTAGGTATCTCTATATTTTGTGCGCGTAAAATTATTTTTTTATCGAGTTTTATATATAATTGCTCTATTTTAAAGTCGCCCGCGTCGATATTTTCTATCTCGACACCGTGTTTTAGGACGGCTATAAAAATGACGAATATCAAAACCGCGGGGATCAAAATGCGCCAAATTTTCTTCATTATCAGCGAGATGATTTTCATATTTTTTCTGAGCTTTCTTGTTTATCTTAGCCGCCCGGTGAGCGTGAGTGAGGTCATTTTCGTGCCTCAGGGCAGTACGCTTGGGATTATATCATATCTAAGCGAAAAAAATACGGACGCAAATAAATTTGACGCCGTGATCTTGCGCGCTATGGGGCACGTGCAAGCAGGCTGGATAGACCTGGGCGCGGCAAAGCTTAGCAAGCTTGATTTTTTATATAAACTCACGACCGCAAAAGCGGCTCTAACGCAAATAACGCTGATTCCCGGCGAAACGACGGCCGTATTTTTAAAAG
>NZ_CALINL010000248.1 GCF_938045225.1 uncultured Campylobacter sp. | reverse complement strand
ATATTTATTTTAACTAATATATAATTATTTTTGAGATAAAATTAAAAATTAAATTCTAAAACAAAAGGAAAAACAATGAACAAATTTGTATTTTCAATGTTGGCATGCGCCTCAATGGTATTCGCAGCTATAAATTTAAACACAGCCACAAAAGAAGAGCTTATGAGCTTAAACGGCATTGGTGCAGCGAAAGCCGATGCTATTATTGAATATAGAAAAACAAATAAATTTGAGAGCATAGAGGATATTAAAAACGTAAACGGTATCGGCGATAAGACTTTTGAAAATTTAAAAGGCGAGATATCTACGAGCGGTACAAGCGTAGTACCCGCAAGCGATAAAGTATCGAAAAAGGCAAAAGAGGTCAATGATATGACTGATAAAGTAAAGCAGAGCAAAAAAGAAGTCTCTAAAAAAACAAAAGATATAGAAGATAAGGTAGCTACGCCTGTAAAAGATGCGGATAAGGCCAAAACCGACATAGAGGAAAAGGCTTCTAAAAGCATCAAAAATAAAGCAAAATCTAGCGAAGATAAAATAGAAAAAGACATCGATGATGTTAAGACTAAGGCAAAATCTTCAAAGAAAAAAGTTGAAGAAAGTGCGGGCAAGGAAGTCGAAGCTAAAAAATCAACAAAGAAAAAATAAGAATAATATTATTTATCCTGTCTAATTTTAGTCTTATAAATCAAACCGCATAAATCCTTTTTTAGCAAATAACTATAAAGGATTTATGCGATATTCTTGTGCTAACCATACAGATAAAACTACATAAAATATCTTAGAGTTAATCGATCAATATAAATTTAAAGACGTAAAGTTAAATGCTTTTATGCGCGCGTAGCCAATATAAATATGTTTTATATTTAATAATTGCAAAAACTACGGATTGGACTTTTGCGTATAACAAAATGCATACTTATAAACCCTTTCTAGTAAAATTAGATAGAAATTTATAAATAAAAATCAAACAATTTTAGTTAAAAACATATTTTTAGATGCCAATTTATGCACCCTGCGTTGTTTTTAAAGGTTAAAAAGATATAATCTGTGCATTATTCTAAAACAAACAAAATTTAATAAGGCGATCAAAGAGTGCGGTTTAAAAAGGTTTTAAATTTTATATCTATTTTTGCGGCGGCATTTGTGCTCGACGGATGTGCGGCAAAGGCTAAATTTGACGTTCCGCAGATCGTAAATTTCGATAAACGCGGGTTTGAAGTGATTTCCCAAAGCGGCTCAAATTTGCTCTATATTTCGCATGAAAAAGATGATTTTTATTTTACGATGATAAACTCCATGGGTACTCCGCTGGCTAGGCGAGTTTTAAGGCCGAGCGGCGAATTTGAAGCTATCGGTTTTTTACCGCCAAATAGCGCCTACAACGAGCTTTTTGCTAAAGTGCTAAATATCGTAAAATCAAATCAAAAAGAGGCCGTCATAACGGCAAATAACGAAAATTTTAAGGTAAGAGCCCTTGATATACGTTAGTAAGCCAGCCCTCATCAGCGCAGCCGGAGCCGATGCGGAGGAAAATTTTGCAAATTTATGCGGCGAAAAGAGATTTTTGAGCGTTTGCGAAGGCTTTAGGGCGGATAAAAGCTTTATCCTCGGCAAAGCCCGCGCGCCGCTGGCTAAATTTAGCCAAAATACGCCAAAACACTTGCAAACGCGCACGAACGCTCTGGTTTTAAGCGCGCTTTTGCAGATAGATAAAGACGTGCGAGACGCTATCAAAAAGTACGGCAAAAATCGCGTCGGCGTAGTGGTGGGCACGACTACTAGCGGCGTGGAGGAAAACTACGAAACGTTTAAGGATTTTGCCGCGACGGGGTTTTTTGATGCTTCAAAATTCGGCGTCAGTCGCAACTCCTTAGCCAATCCGTCCGAATTTATCGCCGATTTTTACGGGCTTAGCTCGGTTGCGTTTTCCGTCTCGACGGCCTGTACCTCGGGCGTCAAGGCGATCATAACGGCAAAAAGGCTGCTGGAGCCCGGTATCTGCGACGCCGTAATCTGCGGCGGCGTAGATAGCCTAAATACGCTAACGATAAACGGCTTTGATAGCCTGGGTATCCTAAGCGCGCGCGAGACCAATCCGTTTTCCAAAAATCGCGACGGTATAAATATCGGCGAAGGCGCGGCATTTTTTGTGGCGAGCAGGGATGAAATCTCAAATGTCGTTATCGCAGGCGAGCACTCAAACTGCGATGCGTTTCATATGACGCAGCCCGATTTTAGCGGACAGATGCAAACAAAGTGCGTGCAAAAGGCGCTGCAGGCGGCAAATTTAAGCAGCGTCGATTATATAAATTTGCACGGTACCGGCACGCAGGCAAACGATAAAATCGAGGCAAAGATCGTGCATTCGCTCATGCCGAGCGTTTTTGCTAGCTCCGTTAAGCCTCTAATCGGCCACACGTTAGGAGCCGCAGGAGCCATCGAGAGCGCGCTTTGCGCTATGCTTTGCGCTAGGGGCGAAACGGTGCTGCCGCCGCATGTTTATGACGGCGTTTACGATGATGAGATAGAGAGGGTAAATTTGGTAAAATTTGGCCAAAAAGCGGTCGTAAATTCAGCTATGTCGCTGTCGTTTGCATTTGGCGGCGATAACGCGGCGATCGTGTTTGGGAGGGTGAAATGAGCCTAGAGGGTTATCTCCCGCACGGCACGGCGATCATTTTTATCGACGAGGTGCTTAAATTTGAAGATGGGCGCATAAAAACCAAAAGCGTTATAAAAGAGGATAATAAATTTCTTGCAGACGGCAAATTCGCCATGCATAAAACCGTCGAGATGATGGCTCAGTCGCTGGGTATCTACGACTCAAAGATGCGCGAGCTAAAAGGTATGAAATTTGGGCTAGGCTTTTTGCTGGGCAGTAGAAAATTTGAGATATTTAAGCCGTTTTTAAAGATCGGAGACGAAGTCGTCATCGAAGCCGCCTGCTCGATACAAGACGCAAGCGGTTTTGGCGTTTACGACTGCGAGCTTTACATAAACGGCGAGCTTGGAGCGCGCGCGACGCTAAACGTGCTAAGCCCGGACGAAGAATACGCAAAAAGGATACTAGATGAGTAAAAGGGTGCTGATAACGGGCTCGAGTCGCGGCATCGGCGAAGCGGTAGCTAGGCGGCTGGCGGCGGCGGGATACGAGGTCGTGCTGCACGGCAAAAGCGCGAGCGAGCGACTATCAAATTTACAAAACGAGTTAAATTTGAGCGCTTTAAAATTTGACGTAGCAGATACCCAGGCGGCAAGGGCGGCGATCGAGGCCGATATAGAGGCTAACGGCGCTTATTACGCAGTCGTACTAAACGCAGGTATCACGCGCGATAACACCTTCGTCGGCATTGAGGACGAGGACTGGTTCGGCGTCGTAGATACGAATTTAAACGGCTTTTATAACGTCCTAAAGCCTGCTCTCATGCCTATGATTCGCGCTAAGAAGCCCGCTCGCATCGTCGTCATGAGCTCGGTCTCAGGCGTCATAGGCAACCGCGGACAGAGCAACTACGCGGCTAGCAAGGCCGGTCTCATCGGCGCGGCAAAGTCCCTCGCCGTCGAGCTAGCATCGCGAAATATCACCGTAAACTGTATCGCGCCCGGACTCATCGAGACCGATATGACGGACGGCGGTTTGCCGATGGAGGAGATCTTAAAGGCTATCCCTGCTAAAAGAGCGGGCAAAGCAGACGAGGTCGCGCCTTTGGTCGAGTTTTTGCTAAGCGAGGGCGCAGCCTACATAACGAGGCAGGTTATCGGCGTAAACGGAGGGCTTTGCTGATGCGAGTTTTTATAACGGGTATGGGTATGGTGAGCGCGTTTGGAAAGAGCTGGGAGGAGATAAAGGCTAAATTTGAGCTCGGCCGAAACGCAGTGAGATATATGCCGCAGTGGGATAGGTACGCCGATCTAAATACTCGTCTGGCTGCGCCGATAGAGGGCTATGAATGTCCTGGCTCGTGGGACCGTAAGCAGTTAAGAAGCCTAGGCACTGTCTCGATGTATAGCGTCGAGGCGGCGGGGCTGGCGCTAAGAGACGCCGGGCTCATGCAAGGCGAAAATTTAGACGCCGCGAGCCTTGATCCCAGCGTGCAAGACGGCAGACTAGGGGTCGCGTGCGGCTCGTCTACGGGCAGCACCGAGTCGATACTAGCGATGGCAAAGCTGCTAGAGCGCGGCGAAAACGAGTGTAACGCCAACACCTACATCAAGATGATGCCTCACACCACGGCGGCAAATATCGCGCTTTTTTACTCGCTAAAAGGGCGCATCATCCCGACGTCATCGGCATGTACGAGCGGATCGCATGCGATTGGCTACGCTTATGAAAGCATCAAAAGCGGTAAGATCGACATGATGCTAGCAGGCGGCGCTGAGGAGCTATGCCCGAGCGAGGCGTACGTGTTTGACATGCTTTACGCCACTAGCGTGAAAAATGGCTCGCCTGAAATTTCGCCGGCTCCCTTTGACGAGGGGCGCGACGGGCTAGTGCTAGGCGAGGGTGCGGGGATACTTTTGCTAGAGAGCGAAGAGAGCGCCGTAAAACGCGGGGCTAAAATTTACGCCGAGGTCGTAGGCTTTGGCTCAAACTGCGACGGCTCGCACGTAACGCGCCCGCAAAGCGCGACGATGAAAGGCGCGATGGCTCTAGCTTTAAAAGACGCAAATTTAACGCCTGAAAAGATCGGCTACGTAAATGCTCACGCTACGGCGACTAAGCATGGCGACGTCGCCGAGAGTATCGCTACAAACGAGCTTTTTGGTGACAAGATCGCTATCAGCTCGCTAAAAAGCTACCTCGGCCATACGCTGGGTGCTTGCGGCGGCTTGGAGGCGATATTTAGCGTGATGATGATGCGGGAGAAGAGATTTTTCCCGACGATAAATTTAACCAGCGTCGATCCGGAGTGCGCGCGGCTTTTTTACCTGACCGAGCAAACCGCGATAGATACGGACTTTGTTATGAGTAACAACTTTGCTTTTGGCGGAGTAAATACGTCGCTGATATTTAAAAGAATTTAAAATTTGAAGGTAAAATATGAAACGAATTTTAGCCGTTTTGCTTTTGGTTTGCTCTTTTTCTGCGGCGAAGGACGAGTTTTACGAGCACGATATCGCAAGCGCGCTGGAGTCTAAATTTGCAAAGAAATATCTGCTAAAAGATATAAGCTTGCAGTTTTCTAAACAGACGGACGAGGAGTTAGAGCCCGTAAAATCGCAAAGGCGTAGCAACAAATACCGCGCGGTCGAGGAAGATAGTTTCGGCGACGCGGTAAAAGATCCGCGCGAGGATAACTACAAGGAGTCTTGCGAATACGTTTTTGTTAAGGTTTTGGTCGATCTGCAAACGGCGGCGAAAAACGCGGGCAAAAACAGCGTCGTGAACATACAAGGAAACTATAAGGATAAGTTGCTGGATAGCAAGGATAAATTTCAATGCGTAGTCGGAAATATGGCGACTGCGGTGGCGTTGAAAGCAAATTTGAAATAAGGAGAAAAAATGAAAAAATTACTGGTTTTAGTGGGCGTTTGCGCCTTGGCTTTAAATTTGAGCGCGCGCGACGACGTGCTTAGCTTTTCGATCGAGGAGGCGCTAAGCTCGCCAAAGGCTAAAGAGGTGCTAAATCCAAACATCAAGCTAAGCTTCGGCTCGGGTACGAAAGGCGGCATCATTAAAAGCGGTCTAATGGCGAACAAAAAAACCAATGCCTTTAACAAAAGCGACAAAGAGGCATGCGAGTGGGCGTTTTTATCGGCGGTAAAAACCTTCCAAGAGCGTGCGGTGCAAGAAGGCGGCACTAGAGTGGTAAATTTAACCGGCTACTACAAAAAACAACCTTTTGACTCCAAAACGCAGTTTCAGTGCGGCGCGGGCGCTTTGATGGCCGGCGTAACGCTAAAAGGCGATATAGCAAAATAGGCGGCAAAAGGAGCAATGAGGCTAAATTTTAAACTCGATTTTTTTGACGCGGTTGTTTTTAACGGCGCGCAGGACGCGAAGCTGGCGATATACGAGAGGGAGCTTGACGTCTCGCATGTGTCCCCGCTTGAGCGGCGCAGGCTTAGCCGCGCGGCAAAGTGCGCCTTTGATCTAACTAAAAACATCGCGCCGCTTGATATGCCTATCGTGTTTAGCTCGTACGAAGGTGAGATAAATCGCTGTTTTGAGCTGCAAAGTACGCTAGCTCACGGCGAGCTCATCTCGCCGACCTCGTTTTCGCTCTCGGTGCACAACGCCCTTTCCTCGCTTTTAGCGATAAATTTTAAAAATCGTAGTGAAATCTCCGCCGTTTCGGCATACGCGCCGTTAGAGTACGCTTTACTGCAGGCGCATCTGATGCTAAAAAGTGGAGCCAAAAACGCTCTGGTTTTAGCCTATCACGAGAGCATTTCGCAGGAGTATTTTGACGAGTCTGCGCCCTCTTGTATGGTTTGTTTGCTAGTTAGCGAGGGCGAAAATTTGAGCCTATCGCAAGGCGAAATTAGCGGCAAAACGGATGAAAATTTGCTCGTTAAATTCCTGCAAAATTTTGATCCGAAGCAAAAATGCTCCTGGCAAAGCGCGGATAAAAACTCCGCTTGGCGGTGGGATTATGAGCCCTCGTCACTGGTTTAAAATTTTTATCGTAGGGGCGAATTTTGCGCTATTTGGACTCATTTGCGCGCTTGGAAATTTGATCTTTGTTCCGGTTGCGCTTCTTGGGCTTTATAAATTTAAGTTTATCCGAAATTTTTGCCGCGATCTGGTGCGTTTGGCTTGGAGATTTTTTATATTTTCTACGCAAATTTCCGGCTATCAGCGCACCAAATTTGACCTTCCTTTGGGGCTTGGCTCCGCCTCGCAGATAATCATCGCAAATCACCCTTCGCTTTTAGACGTCGTCTTTTTGATAGCTCTCATTCGCCGCGCAAACTGCGTGGTAAAAGCAAGCCTTGGTAAAAATATATTCTTAGCTCCCGCGATAAAATCATGCGGATATATCTTAAATACCGCAAACGAGGAGCTCTTGCAAAAAAGCGCGGACGCACTAAAAAGCGGCGAGAGCTTGATAATATTTCCCGAGGGTACGCGCACGGCGGGCGAGATAGTTTTTCATAAAGCAGCCGCCTACATCGCGGTAAATGCGGCAAAGCAGCTAGTCGCCATCGCTATCAAAATGGATCCGCCCAGCCTCAAAAAAAACGAGCCTTGGTACAAAACCCCGAGCATTATGATAAAATACGAGTTCAAAGAGTTTTTTAGGCTAAATTTGGACGGGTTTTGCGCGGATAGACCAAACCCGATCAGGGCTAGAGAGCTACACGCTTTTATCAGCGAAAATTATACAAAGGAGTTTAAACAATGAACGAACTAATAGACGAGATAAAAGAGCTCATCATAAAGAGCTTAAATTTAGAGGATATGAAACCAAGCGATATCGACGAGAACGCGCCGCTTTTTAACGAGGGGCTAGGTCTTGATAGCGTCGATGCGCTCGAGCTTGGCCTTGCGGTACAAAAAAGCTACGGTTTGGTACTTGACTCTAAAACGGCAAATTTAAAAGAGATTTTTTACAGCGTAAAAAGCCTCGCGCAATATATCTTTGAAAACAGGAAATAACGATGAAGCAGGAAGAAATTTTTGAGATTTTAAAGTCCGCGCTAGTGCAGCTTTTTGAGATC
>NZ_CALINL010000247.1 GCF_938045225.1 uncultured Campylobacter sp. | reverse complement strand
AAAATTTGACGAAGATAAGGCATGTAGCCTATTGAGTCAAATTTTAACAAAATCCACAAAAAGCGCTCGCAAGACAAGCCGTAAAAAATAAGGCGAAGTATTTTTGCGCCAGACGAGGCACTTTTAAATTTGGCGATAGGAGTTACCATGTAGGTAATGACCGAGCCAAATTTAAAAGTAACGAAGTATAGGGCAAAAAGACAAGCCTTAATCAATAAATCTTTTTGTTAAATTTGTGTATGTGTCGATGCGTCTATCCCTCAAAAACGGCCAAATCCTGCGAACTTCTTCGCTTCTGGTCATATCGATCTCGACGATGCGGCACAGCTCGCTCTGGCTATCGGCGCGGAAAAGCTCCTCGCCCTGCGCGCCGAAAACAAAGCTGTTGCCCCAAAATTTGATCCCGTCCATCATGCCGCTCTCGTCGCCCTCAAAGCCCACGCGGTTTACGGCGATCACTGGTAGGCCGTTTGCGACCGCATGTCCGCGCTGTACGGCGACCCACGCCTCTAGCTGCCGCGATTTCTCCGCCTCCTCATCACCCTCGAACCAGCCGATCGCGGTCGGATAGATGAGCAGCTTCGCGCCGCGCAGAGCCATGAGACGCGCAGCCTCGGGATACCACTGATCCCAGCAAACAAGAACCCCGAGCCTACCTACGCTCGTATCGATGGGCTCAAAACCGATATCGCCCGGAGTAAAATAAAATTTCTCGTAAAAGCCCGGGTCGTCCGGGATGTGCATTTTGCGGTATTTGCCGGCTACGCTGCCGTCTTTTTCAAAGACGAATGCGGTGTTGTGATACAGCCCGTCCGCGCGCTTTTCAAATAGCGAAGTGACGAGCACGACGCCGTTTTGTCGCGCTACTTCGCCCCAAAATTTGACGTCGTTTTCCCAGCCCTCGGCAAGATCAAAAAACCTCGTCTCCTCGCTCTGGCAAAAATACTGCGTCTGGTGTAGCTCCTGCAGCACGACAAGCTGGGCTCCGCCGCCGCTAGCCTCGCGCACGAGCTCGAGCGTCCTTTGCACGGTTGCGTCTTTGGTGCCGTGAAATTTTTGTTGGATTAGCGCTACTTTCATATTTTTCCTTATGATTTAAATTTTCAAAATTATATCAAAGCGGGGATAAATTAGGGCTTGAACGGCCGGCCGGCAAGCTAAATTTTGCCGCTTTCGCCGGCTCATAAAATTTGCTTTAGCCTCTCAAGCAAGCCCGCGCAAGAGTGCGAAACGTCATCGTAGCACCGCTCAAAATCGCGGGTGTAATATGGATCGGCGATTATCTTGCCGCTTGGCGCGTCGCTAAATTCGAGCAGGAATTTTACTTTTTCGTCAAATTTAGCCTCAGCGCCGAATTTGCGTTTCAAAGTCCTTAAATTTTCATCGTCCATTATCAAGATAAGGTCGCTGTTATCAAAATCTTTTTGCGTTATCAAGGTCGCTTTGTGAGGCATTACGGGCACGCCGTTTTGTTTCAAAACCCGCACCGTCTCGTAGTACGGCGGCTCGCCTATCTCGTCCTCATGCGTGGCGCGCGAGTCGATGCTAAGGCGCCCGGCCAGACCCGCATTTTCGCTCAAATTTTGCATAACCGACTGCGCCATAGTCGAGCGGCAGATATTTCCGTGGCAAACGAATAAAATTTTCATATTTTTCCTTTGATTTAGCATTCGCACGAGCCGTTTTGATCGTCGCACGGATCAAGGTGCGTCGTGATCTGCCATTCAAACTCGCCGTATTTAGCTCTGATAGCGGCTTCTATCTCGTCTGAAATTTTGTGTGCGTCGTAAAGCGAAATTTCGCGGTTAAAGACTAGATGAACCGCGACGTAGCAGATGTTTGCGCTCTTTCTGGTAGCTAGGCCGTGATAGCTTGCTATCTGAGGGCGCGAGCGGATTATCTCTTCGATTTGCGCCGTTATCTCGGGATCTAGCGCTCGGTCAAGCAGCACGCCTACGCTTTCTTTCATCAAATTTATCGCGCTAACGGCGATGTAGCCGCTAATTACTATACCAAAAACGGCGTCTATCGCGGCAAATCCCGTAAATTCGACCAATATAAGCGAGGCGATAACGGCTAGGTTACTAAAAAGGTCGCTTTTATAGTGCAGCGCGTCGGCTCTAACGATCAAATTTCTCGTGCGGCGAGCGACGCGGGAAAGGTAGGCGACCAGCAGCCCCGTAACCGCGACCGATAGCGCCATCGCATAGAGCGAAAAAGCCGTATCTACGGGCGCTTGCTCCGTTTGTAGCTTACACACGCTCTCGTAAAGTATAAACGCGCCGGCACCCACGATCAAAACGCCCTCAAGCATCGCCGCAAGCGCTTCTAGCTTGGCGTAGCCGAAGTTAAATTTAGCATTAGGCGCGGCCTGGGATTTACGGATGGCGAAGAAATTTAGCGCGGAAACTAGCAGGTCAAGCATCGAATCGATCGCCGAACTAAGCACCGCCACCGAACCGCCGATCAAACCCGCGGCAAATTTAACCGCAGCTAGCGCAAACGCCGTAGTGCCCGCAACTATCACGGCTCTGCGACCTAAAATTTCATTTTGCCTTTTTATGTCGGTATTGTTTAATTGCATTTAGATTTCGCTTTCGCTTCTTGCGCCTACAAATCTATTCTCCGCTTCACTTCGTTCGCTAGAAACATGCTTCGCTTCGCTCGCACCGCTATACTTGTTTTGACTCGAGCAGTGCAGCGAGCCGTTTTGACGCACGAAAACGAGCGAATCCACGCCGATTATCTTATGGTTAGGCAGCTGCTGCGCTAGTCGATCAAGCGCGATTTTGTCGTTGTCATCATTGTACGTCGGAACGATAACGGCGCCGTTTATAAAGATAAAATTCGCATACGTGCACCCAAGCCTCTTGTCGCCGTAAAATTTAGCCTTAGGAAGCGGCAGCGGCACGAGCTTAAAGCCCGTGCTTTCAAGCTCTTTTTTCATCGCGGCAAGCTCCTCAAAATGCTCATCGTTTGGATCGTCGCATGAGGCGTATGCGATAGTATCAGGAGCGATGAAACGCGCCAAGGTATCGACGTGGCTATCGGTGTCGTCGCCCTTTATAAAGCCGTTTTTAAGCCACACTATGCGCTCAAGGCCAAAAAGCTCCTTAAGCTGCGCCTCGATCTGTTCTTTGCTTAGATGAGAGTTGCGGTTGTCGTTTAGTAGGCACTTCTCAGTCGTTAGTAGCGTGCCGCGCCCGTTAAAATCGATACTACCGCCCTCAAGTACGAGATCGATACTTCGCAAATCGCTTTTAAAACGCTTAGCTAGCTCCAAATTTACGGCATTATCTTTCGAGCTTTCAAATTTACCGCCCCAAGCATTAAATTTAAAATCATAGCTGACGATTTTCGCGCCGTCCTCTACGTCGATCATGCCGTAGTCGCGTATCCACGTATCATCGGTATCGATCTTTACGAACTCTACGTTATCAAATTTAGCAAATCGCTCCCGAAAAATCCTCTCCTCGGGGCAGATCAAAACGACCTTTTGAAACGGCGCGATAGCAGCGACCAGACTCTCGTAGGCGTCTAAAATTTCATCCAGATACGGCTTCCAGTCGGTGTTTTCGTGCGGTAGCGATAAAAATATCAGCTCTTGTTTTTCCCACTCTGCAAACGCTCTCAAATTCGTCCTTTATTTAAATAATTTCTATCAGAATTTAGAGGTTATGATACCTTTTGCAAGCTTAAATTTTAAAATAAATCATACAAAATTAGTTTTAAATTTAGTTTGCTTTCGCTACAATCTCGCGAAATTATCAAAAAGAAGCTAAAAAATTTATGGATTTTGAGTTTATAAAAGAATTTACGCCGATGTTCGTAAAAGCGGGCATTTTCACCGTCAAGCTCTCACTTTACGGCATTTTACTCTCGCTTGTTATCGGCATATTTTGCACGCTGGTTAAATTTTACAAGATCAAGCTCCTAACGCCAATCGTAAACGGCTACATCGAGGTTTCTAGAAACACTCCGCTGCTTATACAGCTTTTTTTCCTCTACTACGGACTTAGCAAATTCGGGTTAAATTTGAGCGCCTTTACCTGCGCGGTCGCGGGGCTTGCGTTTCTAGGCGGCAGCTATATGGCCGAGAGTTTTCGGCTTGGCTTTGAAGCGGTGAAAAAGACGCAGATCGAGGCTGCGCTTAGCGTCGCACTCACGCAGGGGCAAATTTTACGCTACGTTATCCTGCCTCAGGCTTTTAGCGTTTCGATCCCCTCTATCGCCGCTAACGTCATCTTTCTCATCAAAGAAACCTCAGTCATCAGCATCATCGCCCTGCCCGATTTGGTCTATGCGACCAAGGACATCATCGGGCTTTACTACATGACCGACGAGGCGCTTTTTATGCTCGTAGTTAGCTATTTGATTATCATTTTGCCGATATCTTTGGTCTTATTTTGGCTTGAAAAAAGGATGAGAGTTGGACGGAGTTAGTATTTTATTCGACCCGCTAGTTTTAAAGCGGCTGATTTTCGAGGGGCTGTGGATGAGCGTGCAGATTTCGGCTATCTCGATCGCCATCTCTCTTGTTTTAGGCACGTTTTTGGGCGTGTTGATGAGCTCGAAAAACAAATTTATCTTTTTCGTCCTAAAAATTTGCCTCGAAATCGTTCGCATTATGCCTCAAATCGTCTGGCTATTTTTGTTTTACTACGGCGCAAGCAAGGCATTTGGGCTCGATATATCCAAATTTAACGCCTCGCTCATCGTATTTAGCCTGTGGGGCGTGTTTGAGATGATGGATATCGTGCGCGGCGCGATCGTCTCGATACCACGGCATCAGTTTGAGAGCGCGGCGGCCCTAGCGCTTAGCAAGACCCAAATTTATCTTTACGTCGTGATCCCACTAGCCACGCGCCGCCTAGTGCCCGCGGGCGTAAATTTGCTAAGCCGTATCATCAAAACCACCCCGATCGTCGCCCTCATCGGCGTACCCGACCTGCTAAAAGTCGGCCAACAAACGATCGAGGCGGCGAGCCTAACCGCCAACCCGACCGTGCCGTTTTGGATATACGGCTTTATATTTTTATTATATTTTCTCGTCTGCTATCCTATCTCAAAACTATCTAAGATACTTGAAAACAGATGGGCATAAGGAATCAAATGAGCGAAATTTTAAAACTATCAAATTTAAGCAAATCTTACGGCGACTTGCAGGTGCTAAAAGGCATCGACCTTAGCGTCAAAAACGGCGAAGTAGTCGTGATCCTAGGACCCTCGGGCTGCGGCAAGAGCACAACTCTGCGCTGCATAAACGGCCTTGAGGCATTTGACGGCGGGCAGATAGAGATAGCCGGCGAAAAGATCGATAAAGACTACAAAGACTGGATCAAAATCCGCCAAAAAGATGGAACCCAGCAAACGCAATATCGGCATGGTTTTTCAAAACTACGAGCTGTTTGACCATATGAACGTCATCGAAAACATCGTGCTAGGCCCGGTAAAAGCGCAAAAAAGAAGCCGCGAAGAGGTCGAAAAAGAAGCCGAAGCGTGGCTAGAAAAAGTAGGCCTAAAACACAAAAAATACGCCTATCCAAAGGAGCTTAGCGGCGGGCAAAAGCAGCGTATCGCTATCGTGCGCGCGCTTTGCATGAAGCCCGAAATCATGTTATTTGACGAGATAACGGCCTCGCTAGATCCCGAGATCGTGCGCGAGGTGCTAGACGTCGTCATAAACCTCGCAAAAGACGGCATGACGATGCTGATCGTAACGCATGAGATGGGCTTTGCTCGCTCAGTGGCAAATCGTATAGTCTTTATGGATGAGGGCAAAATCGTCGAGGAGAGCGAGCCAGAGGCATTTTTCACACATCCAAAAAGCGAACGCGCGAAGAAGTTTTTAAATTTATTTTCGTTTTAGTGGTTTTAAATTTGACCTTTTGGGGCTAAATTTGAAAGCTTTTCATCAAATTTAGCTTTTAAAACCTTGCGTCTTTGCCATTTAAGCAACTCAAATTTACTCAAAAAAACCTGCGCGAATTTAATTTGCTAGCCGTTTCTTAAATCTAAAATTAAATTTATAAATTTATTTTGAGTAAATTTTACACTCCATTTTAAATCTAGCGTTACGTTTTTAAACAAAATTTGATTATTCTCTGCGCCAGTCGTCCGAAAAAGTACAAATTTAGTCGCATTTTAGCCAAGCTTTTGTATATTTTGCGCACTTTATTTTAAAGGAGAAAGAATGAGAAAACTTCTGTTTTCATTTTTGGCAACATTCGCCGCCGTCTTTCTAACGGGTCAGGCTAATTTGCAGGCTGCCGAAGCTGACGCTTTGGCTAAAATAAAAGAGCGCGGATACGTGCGCGTGGGCGTCTTTAGCGACAAACCGCCGTTTGGCTACGTCGATAAAGAGGGCAAAAACCAAGGCTACGACATATACTTCGCCAAACGCATCGCAAAGGATCTGCTGGGCGACGAGAGCAAGGTTAAATTTGAACTCGTAGAAGCAGCAGGCCGCGTAGAAGTGCTAGTAGCCGACAAGGTCGATATCACTTTAGCAAATTTCACCAAAACCCCTGAGCGCGCTAGAGTCGTTGATTTTGCGCTTCCGTATATGAAAGTGTCGCTAGGCGTAGTTAGCCCGGACGGCGCGGTCATAAAAAGCGTGGACGAGCTAAAAGGCAAAAAACTAATCGTCAATAAAGGCACGACTGCGGACGCGTATTTCACGAAAAATCACCCTGACATCGAGCTTATAAAATACGACCAAAACACCGAAACTTTCGCCGCTTTGGTAGATAAAAGAGGCGTGGCGCTAGCGCACGATAACGCGCTGCTTTTTGCGTGGGCTAAAGAAAATCCCGGCTTTACCGTCGGTATCGAAGCCCTAGGCGAGGTTGACGTCATCGCTCCTGCTGTTAAAAAAGGCAACAAAGCGCTGCTTGAGTGGCTAAATAACGAGATCGTAGAGCTTGGCAAGGAAAATTTCTTCCACAAAAACTACGACGCTACGCTAAAACCGATCTACGGCGATAGCGTAAATCCGGAATCTCTCGTCGTCGAAGGCGGCAAACTATAAAACCCAAAGTCGGAAGAAATTCCGACTTTTTCATTCTATACATTTTAAAATTTAAAGCATTAGGTAAATTTACCACCAGCACAACCTATCGTTTCGATATTTTAAATACGACTAAAATTTTACGCTTGCTTATTATTAAAGCAAATTTGATCCGAAAAATACAATAAATGAACCGCCAAATTTAAGCTCACATATCAAAGTTTGTAAATTTTAATCACTATAGAATTCAAGGATATTTTTTAATTATTAGAAAGGATAGTTTTGTGGATTTTCCTTGTACAATTTGCAAGGAAATTTAAAGAAAAACCTGCGGAAAGCCAAAGCTCTCCGCAGATAAAGGCGTATTACATCATTCCGCCCATGCCGCCCATACCGCTCATATCAGGCATAGCAGGCATCGGTTTGTCCTCTTTAAGCTCGCTTATGGTAGCTTCCGTAGTTAGAAGCAAGCTCGCCACGCTGACCGCGTTTTGTAGAGCCACGCGCTCGACCTTAACCGGGTCGATAATACCGGCTTTAAACATATCCACGTACTCGCCGGTGGCCGCGTTAAAGCCATAGTTATCGTCTTTGCTTACGCTTACGGAGTTTGCTACTACGCCCGCGTCAAAGCCCGCATTTTCAGCGATCTGGCGTAGCGGAGCGGTTAGCGCGCGTCTTACGATATCGGCACCTATAGCTTCATCGCCGCTTAGTTTTAGATCCACTTTAGCGCTCGCTTTGATAAACGCAGCGCCGCCGCCGATCACGATGCCCTCTTCTACGGCCGCTTTAGTCGCGCTTAGAGCATCGTCCACGCGGTCTTTTTTCTCTTTCATCTCGGTCTCGGTAGCAGCGCCCACCTTAATAACCGCTACGCCGCCGCTTAGCTTAGCCAGGCGCTCTTGTAGTTTTTCTTTATCGTAGTCGCTCGTAGTTTCTGCGATTTGAGCTTTTATTTGGATGATTCTAGCGTCGATTGCCGATTTCTCGCCTGCGCCGTTTACGATAGTCGTGTTGTCTTTGTCGATGATAACGCTTGAAGCTTGACCTAGGTCGCTTAGAGTCGCGCTTTCTAGCGTTCTACCTAGCTCTTCGCTCACTACTTCGCCGCCGGTTAGTATCGCGATATCCTCAAGCATTGCTTTTCTGCGATCGCCAAAGCCGGGAGCCTTAACCGCAGAGATGTTTAGCACGCCGCGAAGCTTGTTTACTACTAGCGTCGCAAGTGCCTCGCCCTCGATATCTTCAGCGATGATTAGTAGCGGTTTGCCTGTTTTTTGGATCTGCTCAAGCACAGGCAACAAGTCTTTTAAATTTGTAATCTTCTTGTCAAATAGCAAGATAAACGGATTGCTCAGCTCAACCTGCATCTTTTCGGCGTTTGTGATAAAGTAAGGGCT
>NZ_CALINL010000246.1 GCF_938045225.1 uncultured Campylobacter sp. | reverse complement strand
TTTCATCACGCTTATCGTTTTGCTCGTGGCTGCGATCATAAATATATTTTTCCACAGCCCGGTTTTACAGCTTGCGATTGCCAGCGTGGGCGCGGTTTTATTTAGCGCATATATCCTTTACGATACGCAAAATATCATCCGCGGTAACTACGAAACTCCGATCGAGGGCGCAGTAGCTCTTTATCTTGATTTCGTTAATCTATTCGTTTCTTTACTTCAAATTTTAGGCATTTTTAGTAGAGATGACTAACGAAGAGCGGCTCTACCGCGTAATAGACGCAAATTTAAACCGCTTAAAAGAAGGGCTTAGAGTCGTTGAGGACGTCAGACGTTACGGCTTTGACGACCTAACCCTCGCTAAAAAAATAAAAACTCTCCGCCACAAGGCAAAAATCCCGCAAAAAGAATTCTTAAAATTTCGCGACGCCGCAAACGACGTGCTAAAACCGAGCCTAAAAGACGAGCAAATTCGCCTAAATTTGGACGATTTACAAACCGCCAACATCAAACGCGCGCAAGAAAGCGCAAGGGTTTTAGAGGAGTGTTTTAAGCTCATCGACATTAAAATTTCCGAGATTTTTAAGACCGTGCGCTACGAACTTTATGAGATAGAAAAAGAAATTTAACCCAAATTCAAAACTTTTTTAGTATAATCGCGACTAATTTTAAAAATTTAAAAGGATTTTTATGGATTCGCTTTTTTTAGTATTGCAGTTTATTTTTGCGGTAGTTTTAACGATCGCCGTTTTGCTTCAGAAAAGCTCCTCTATCGGACTGGGCGCATATAGCGGTAGCAATGAAAGCCTGTTTGGTGCAAAAGGACCGGCTGGATTTTTGGCCAAATTTACCTTCGTCGTGGGCGTTTTATTTATCTTAAACACCCTAGCGTTAAGCTACGTTTACAACACGCAAAGCAGCAAATCTCTCATAGATAGCGTTGACACTTCGTCGCTACCTGCAGCTCCTGAGGCGGTCGTTCCGCAAGCCCCTAATGCTCCAGCAGCCCCTGCGGCTCCGACAAGCGAGCAAAAATAAGGAGAATCTAGTGAAAAAATTAGTTTCCGCCCTCGCATTTTTTGCGGCGGCACAGCTTGCGCTTGCAGACGCGCATATCTTTAACTATCATAGATTTGACGACGACAGACACCCGAGCACCAACGTCTCTATTAAAAATTTACGCGAGCAGTTTGATTATTTTAAAGAAAAAGGCTACGAGGTCATCCCGCTTTCAAAGCTCGTGGACGCGATAAAAAACGGCGAGCCGGTATCTGACAACTGGGTAGTTTTAACGGTAGACGACGGCTACAAAAGCTTTTACGAAAAAGGCTTACCGGTATTTTTAGAGTACGGATATCCGTTTGCGCTGATGATCTACGTCGAGGCCACCGCACGAAAATACGGCGACTTTATGACCTTCGAGCAGATCAAAGAGATCGAAAAATACGGCGAGGTCGGCTATCACTCCTACGGTCACTTGCACATGGTCGGTCTTAACGAGGAAAAATTAAAAAACGACTTTGAGGACGGCATAGGCAAATTTGAAAAAAATATGGGCTACAAACCGCGATATTTTGCATATCCTTTCGGTGAATATAACGACAGGGTACGCGACGTCGCGATAGAACACGGCATCGAGGTGATACTCAGCCAAAACTCGGGTGCGGTCGCGGCAGATAGCGATCTGCACGAACTAGATAGGATCCCTGCGATGAACGGCACGCACCTGCCGTCCGCTCTTGCGAGCAAATTTCTAAAAGCCGAGTGGATACTTCCGCAAGACTATCCGAAGGATAATAAGATTAGCGAACTTATCATCAAAACCGACGAGAACGCGACGCACGGCTACTTCTCGATGACAGGGCAAAAAACAAAAAAAGTTAAACGGATAACCAATTTATTACGTAGATTTTATTTATCTGCTATATTTGCGATTCCCTTATTATACTTGGCTATGGCCGATATGGTAGGCTTACCTATGATAATAAATCCAATGGAACAAGCAAGATTATTTGCTGTTATTCAAATAATTTTAGTTTTACCAATTTTGTATTTAGGTAGAAGTTTTTATTTAGTTGGGGTTAAGTCATTGTTTAAAGGACATCCTAATATGGATTCGTTAGTTGCACTAGGATCAGGTGCTGCAGTTATTTATAGCTTGTATTCAACTGTTCTAATTTATTTAGGAAATGAGCATTCAGTGATGAACTTGTACTATGAATCTGCAGGTGTTATTTTAACACTTATTACACTTGGTAAATATTTTGAAGCAGTTTCTAAAGAAAGAACTTCTGGAGCGATAGCAGCGTTGATTAACCTTGCACCGAAGACGGCGAATGTTATCCGTAATGGAGAAGAGGTGAAACTAGATGTTGAAAATATTGTTATTGGAGATATAATTGTTGTACGACCTGGAGAAAAAATACCTTTGGATGGAAGGATAACAAAAGGTGCAAGTTCAGTTGATGAAGCAATGTTAACTGGTGAAAGTTTACCTGTTGACAAAAATATTGGTGATAATGTAATAGGAGCAAGTATTAATAAAACAGGAACTTTTGAAATGATAGTAACTAAAGTTGGAGAAGATACTGCTCTTGCTCAGATTATAAAACTTGTTGAAGAAGCACAAGGATCAAAAGCACCAATTTCAAAATTAGCTGATAAAATTGCAAGTGTATTCGTTCCAGTAGTTATTTTCTTAGCTGTTTTATCGGGAGCTTTTTGGTATTTTATTGGACATGAATCTGGGGTATTTGCTCTTACTATTTCTATTTCGGTATTAGTAATTGCTTGTCCATGTGCGTTAGGACTTGCGACTCCAACGTCAATAATGGTAGGGACAGGACTTGGTGCGGAGCATGGAATTTTAATAAAAAGTGGAGAAGTAATAGAAACAGCTCAAAGCGTAAATGTGGTAGTTTTTGATAAAACAGGAACACTAACCGAAGGGAAATTAAAAGTCACGGATGTAGTTACATTTGATAATTATGACAAAGATGAAGTTCTACGTTTTGCAGCGAGTATAGAACATTATTCAGAACATTCACTAGGAGAGGCAATAGTAAATTTAGCGCGTGAGAAAGAGTTTATGCTAAGCGAAGTAGAAAATTTTAAAGCTAGTTCGGGCCTTGGGATTTCGGGAGAAATAGATGGAGAGAATATTTTAGTAGGGAATAAAATATTTTTAGAAAATAATTCTATTTCAACAGAAGGACATCTTTTAATAGCTGATCAACTTGCAGCAGAGGGAAAAACACCACTATTTATTGTTTATGGCAACAAATTAGTAGGGATAATTGCTGTTGCAGATACAATTAAATCATCAAGTAAAGAAGCGGTAAAAAAATTAAAACAAATGGGAATAAAAATAATTATGCTCACTGGTGATAATAAAAAAACTGCAGAAATTATTGCGAGACAAATTGGAATTGATGAAGTAATTAGCGAAGTGTTACCAGAGAACAAGAATAAAGAAATAACAAGGCTTCAACAAGCTGGAAATAAGGTTGCAATGGTTGGAGATGGAATTAATGATGCTCCAGCATTGGTACAAGCAGATGTTGGGATAGCTATGGGGGCAGGAACAGATGTAGCAATAGAATCTGCAGACATTGTTCTTATGAATAATGATATGCTTAGTGTAACTCGTACAATAAAATTAAGTCGTGTGACAATAAAAAATATTAAAGAAAATTTATTCTGGGCATTTATTTATAATATTATCGGTATTCCTGTTGCTATGGGAGTATTACATATATTTGGAGGGCCGCTATTAAATCCGATGATAGCAGGAGCTGCAATGAGTTTTAGTTCAGTATCGGTAGTATTAAATGCGTTGAGACTAAAAAGAGCGGGAATAAAATAATTTACAGGAGGTTCACATGGAAAAAGTTTATAATATAGAAGGAGTAAAATGTGGTGGCTGTGCTGCCGTTGTTAAAGAAAAACTTAATGATATAGAAGGGGTAGAAACTGTAGAAGTTGATATCTCTAAGAAAAAATTAATAGTAGTAGGAACAACCGATAAAGAAGTATTACAAAAAGCCTTGAGTGATACAAAATTTAAAATTGATTAAAATAAAAGACCAATCAAGATTATTTCTTGGTTGGTCTTTAACTATGATGAATAGAGTTGCTTAAGTTTCTATTAAAAATAGATAAAGAAAAAACCGAATAGGTATGTAAAATAACCAGATAATCAAAAGGTATAGATTTAATATTGTTTTTTCGCTAAAATAATAATTGAAAGGAGGAGTTATTATGAAACTCGAGTTAAATATAGACGAAAAAGTAAAAGAGACATTAGTTGTAGTTAGTGCTAATAAGATTGATAAAGAAGTTCAGAATTTAATAAATTATATCGAATATAGTTCTGAGTATTTAATAGGAATAGTTGAAGATAAGGCGAGTATTATAGATATAGGTGAAATAATAAGGGTGTATATAGAGGATAGAAAAACTTTTGTTGTAACATTAAAAGATACATATGTTGTGAAGAAAAAGCTTTATGAAGTAGAAAATATGGTAACTCGTAATTTTATAAAAATATCACAAAGTGAAATAGCGAATATAAAATTTATCAAAAACTTAGATTTTAGTAATACAGGAACGATAGTCATAAAGTATAAAAATTCTGATATTAGCTATGTATCTCGTAGGATGATTAAAGAGTTTAAGTTGAAACTCGGTATATAGGAGGAAAATAAAATGAGATTATTAAAAAAAATGGTGGCATTTGGTTTGATGGGTATTGGGATAGGAAGTATCTTATCTTTAGCGTTTAGCTTAATACATGAGGATTATTCTCCAGGTGTTCCTGAATTTTTAGAGAGCTTTTCAAATACTAATAAAGCAATGGTAGTGCAGACTATAATATTTATCGTTTTAGGGGTTTTACAAGGATTTTCTAGTGAAATTTTTAAAAATGCAGGTGAGCAAAACTTTAAAATGATATTTTTAAAACATTACCTTTTAATAATGCTTCCATTATTACTAGCAGGATATTATTTAAAATGGTTTGTAGGGTTAAAAACTCTAATGCTAATGTTAGTATTTTCAAGTTTCTTATATGCTGTAATAGCATTAGTATCTTATCTAAGTGTTAGAAATGATATAAAAAAAATAAATAGTAAACTATCTAATTATAAATAAAAAGGAGTTGACGATTCATCGTCAGCTCCTTAATGTTATTGTTAATTATTTACCTTCTTTTAATAAATCACGGATTTCTTTAAGAAGTTCTTCTTTACTATCAACTTCTGGTGCTTTTTCTTCAGTTTCTTCTTCTTTAGCCATTTTTTCTTTAGCAGTGTTAATAGCTTTAACAAAGATGAAAATAGCTACAGCAGTTATTAAGAAGTCGATGATAATTTGAATAAAATTACCGTATTTAATCCCTTCCCAAGCCAAGTTAGTGAAGTCCGGTTTAGATGGGAAAAGAAGCCCGATAAGTGGCATCATAATATCAGTTACTAATGAACTTACGATTTTACCAAAAGCAGCCCCCATAATAACCCCGATTGCAAGATCTAATACATTGCCTT
>NZ_CALINL010000245.1 GCF_938045225.1 uncultured Campylobacter sp. | reverse complement strand
CCGATCATCAAGATATTTTTTGGCATGATGTCATCTTGCAAGCTCTTTTCAAGCTTCATGCGGCGGTAGCGGTTGCGAAGTGCGATCGCTATGATCTTTTTGGCGTCCTTTTGACCGATCACATAGTCATCTAAAAATTTAACAATTTCTCTTGGTGTTAAGTTCATTTTCTCTCTTATTCTAAAACATAAGTTTTGATGTTTGTATTTGTATAGATGCAAATTTCGCCTGCGATCTTGAGGCTCTCTATGACTAGCTCCTCTTCGTCGATATCAGCAAATTTATCTAAGGCACGAGCTGCTGAAAGTGCGTAGTTTCCGCCGCTTCCGATAGCTGCTATCTTGCCATCTTCTGGCTCAACAACATCTCCAGTGCCACTAAGTAAGAAAATTTTATCCCTATCAAGCACAAGCATCATCGCTTCAAGCTTTCTTAGATACTTGTCTTTGCGCCCCTCTTTGCTAAATTCTATCACCGCCTTTAGCAAGTCCCCCTTTGTATGCTCTAAATTTTTCTCAAACATATCAAAGAGGTTAAACGCGTCAGCGGTGCTACCAGCAAAGCCAGCTAGGACTTTGCCGTTATGAATTTTGCGAATTTTTACGGCATTACCTTTTAAGACAGTGTTGCCAAAGCTCACCTGTCCGTCGCCACCGATGACCGCTTTATTTTTGCCTTTGTAGGCTAAGATGGTTGTCGCATGAAACATCTACTCTCCTTGCACATCAACCTTTAAGGTCGCATTTATCGAGTGTCCAAGCTTTATAGAGACATCATAAAGACCAACTGCTTTTAGGTGAGTGTCCAGGCCGACTGCTTTTAGATGTGTATCCATGTCGATCGCTCTTTTCTCGACTACTAAATGGTGAGTTTTTTCAAGCTCTGCTGCGATCTCCTCTTTTGAAACTGAGCCAAAAAGAGAGCCATTTGCGCCAAGAGTTTTCTTGACGACGACTGTCACTTTTGCAAGCTCTTCTTTAAGCTTTTCTAAATTTGCGATCTCATATTTTAGCTCTTCAGCCTTTCTTTTTTGAGCTGCTTCATATTGGCGAAGCACGTCTGGAGTGGCTGCTTTTGCAAAGCCTTTGCCGATTAAGAAGTTGTTGCCGTAGCCATCTTTTACCTCTTTTATCTCGCCAGCTTTGCCAAGTGCCTTTACATCTTTTATTAGTAGTACTTTCATTTTTATCCTTTTTAGTTAAATTTGCGCCCGTTTTTGCGCCCGATGATAAATCTTAGCGCGTTTAGCTTGATAAATCCGTTCGCGTCTTTTTGATCAAACACGCTATCTTCTTCAAACGTGCAAAACGCCTCGCTAAAGAGATTGTCCGTCTTGCTGTCGCGTCCTAGCACGATGACGTTGCCCTTGTAGAGCTCGACTTTGACCGTGCCGTTTACGTTTTCTTGGCTCTTGTCGATGAGCGCTTGCAGCATGATACGCTCAGGCGACCACCAGTAGCCGTTATAGATGAGCTCTGCGTAGCGAGGCATTAGCTCGTCTTTTAGGTGTGCCGCGCCGCGGTCTAGCGTGATACTCTCGATCGCGCGGTGAGCTTTTAGCATTATCGTACCGCCAGGAGTTTCGTAGCAGCCGCGGCTTTTCATACCGACCGAGCGGTTTTCTACTAGGTCGAGTCTGCCGATACCGTGCTTTGCGCCTAGGCGGTTTAGCTCGGCTAGTAGCGTCGCTGGACTCATTTTTTTACCGTTTATGCTAACGGGATCGCCTTTTTCGTAGCCGATTTCTATTATCTCGCTTTCGTTCGGAGCGTCTTTTGGGCTTACCGTCCAGCGCCACATATCGGCCTCCGGCGCGTGAGCAGGGTTTTCAAGCACTAAGCCCTCGTAGCTGATATGGAGTAAATTTGCGTCCATAGAGTAGGGGCTTTTGCCAGGTTTCTTTTCTATTTTGATACCGTTTTTTTCGGCGTATTTTAGTAGCTTTTCGCGACTGTTTAGATCCCACTCGCGCCAAGGAGCGATGATGGTTAGATTGTCTCCCAGCGCGTAGTAGCCTAGCTCAAAGCGCACTTGGTCGTTGCCTTTACCGGTAGCTCCGTGACTCACGCCGTCGGCGCCTACTTTGGCGGCGATTTGGGCTTGTTTTTTAGCTATCAGCGGGCGAGCTATCGAGGTGCCTAGTAGGTATTCGCCCTCATAAACGGCGTTTGCTCTAAACATCGGAAATACAAAATCCCGCGCAAATTCCTCTTTTAAATCCTCTATAAATATATTTTCGGGTTTTATACCGAGCTCCAGCGCTTTTTGGCGTGCGGGTTCTAGCTCCTCGCCCTGACCGATATCGGCGGTAAAGGTCACCACTTCGCATTTATACTCGTCTTGCAGCCATTTTAAAATAATGCTCGTATCAAGTCCGCCAGAATAGGCGAGAACGACTTTTTTCACATCTTTTTTCATTCTCTATCCTTTATATTGAGATGACGCGTATTTTAGCCAAATTTGATTAATTTGTTATAAATATTTCCGCTAAAATCGCGTGCGCTAAATGTCAAATTTACATTAAATTTAATATGCGATGACGAGGAATTAAAAATTTAAGCCAAATTTGGCTAAAATCGCCGCCATGAGAGTAGATAAGTTTTTAAATACCGTAAATATAACAAAAAGGCGTGCGGTCAGCGAAGACATGTGTAAAAGCGGCGTCGTGAGCGTAAACGGCGTCGTCGCCAAACCGTCCAAAGAGGTCAAGATCGGCGACGTGATAACGATCAAATTTCTAGTCAAAGAGGCGCGCTACGAAGTGCTAGCGATCCCGGAGACCAAAAGTATTCCAAAATCAGCCCAAGCGCTATACGTAAAAGAGCTATGATAGAGTTAAATTTGGGACTAGGCGAGCTTAGCGAGGTGGTAAAAATTTTACCCCAAAGCGGCGTCGTTATACTGCAGGGAAATTTGGCTAGCGGCAAAACGACGTTAGTGAAAGCTATCGTAAAGGCTCGCGGTATCGATGCAGAGGTTACGTCGCCCACGTTTTCGGTTATGCAAAGCTACGGAGATAAAATTTATCACTACGATATCTATCAAAACGGACTTGACGCGATTTTACAAAACGGACTTTTTGAAAATTTGCTAGAGGAGGGGCTTCACCTGGTAGAGTGGGGCGACGAGCGACTGGAAAAGGCGCTAGCAAATTTGGGCGAAAAATGCGTCAAGGTAGTCATCTCGCCTAGCCAAAAAGGGCGAAAATACGAGGTTTACGGTGCATAAATTAGAAGTTAAAGATTTACAAAAAACGATCAAAAAAACAAACATCATAAAAGGTATCTCGCTAGAGGTCAAAAGCGGCGAGGTAGTAGGGCTGCTAGGCCCAAACGGCGCAGGTAAAACGACGACGTTTTATATGATCTGCGGGCTCATATCGCCAACTAGCGGCAGCGTCTTTTTAGACGGCGCAGACGTGACGAAGGTGCCGCTGCATAAGCGCGCGCATATGGGTATCGGCTATCTGCCGCAAGAATCAAGCATATTTAAAGACCTCTCCGTCGAGGAAAATTTACTACTCGGAGCCGAGATACTATATAAAGACGAGGCCGTCCGCGAGAAAAAAGTAAATGAAATGCTAAATTTACTAAACATCGAGCCCATACGCCTGCGAAAAGGCGTGAGCCTAAGCGGCGGCGAGCGCAGACGTTGCGAGATCGCTAGAAGCCTCATTATCACGCCTAAATTTTTGCTCCTGGATGAGCCTTTTGCCGGCGTCGATCCGATCGCCGTTAGCGATATACAAAGCATAGTTCGCGACCTAAAAAAGCTTGGTATCGGCGTGCTCATCACCGACCACAACGTCCGCGAAACTCTAGCCATCTGCGACCGCGCCTACGTGATCAAGGACGGTAGCCTGCTAGCTAGCGGCAGCGCGAACGAAGTCGCGAACAACAAACTCGTGCGCACCCACTATTTGGGCGAAGAGTTTAAATTTGTAGAATAATGCTAAAGCAAACTCAAGCTCCCAAAAATAAGCTCTCGCACACGTTGCGATCGTGGCTGCCGATACTAAGCAGCAGCGTAGAGGAGCTAAAGGAGACGCTTGAGCCGTTTTTAGCGGATAATCCATTCGCTAGCGTGCAGCAGCGAAATTTAAGCGAGCTACCAAGCGCCGCGCCATCCAAAAAAGATAAAAACTTCTTCAAAGAAATATCAAAAAACAGCGTAACCGACAATATCGAAAGCTTTAGCATGGCTAAAACGGGGCTTTACGACAAGCTAATCGAGCAGATAGATAAGCCTCTGTTTCCGACCGAAAAATCCCAAAAAATCGCGATGAAAATCATCGAGTGCATAAATGAGGAGGGCTACTACGAGCCTGAAGTCTTTGACGAATTTAGCGAGGCGGAGATCGAGTCGGTGCGAAAGCGGTTTGCATACCTCGAGCCCGCGGGCATCGGCG